>NZ_JBSGHL010000008.1:0-30784 GCF_053604375.1 Streptomyces sp. NPDC004031
CGTCCAGCAGCGGGCGGCGCATCTGGTAAAGCGCTCGCGCGTAATCCTCGGGCGCAGCACGGCGCCGGGGCGGGGACGCGCAGCGGGCCGGGCGGACCTCAGGGGGTGAGGTCGGCGGGGGTGCCGACCTCAGGGGGTGACGGGCCCGCCGATCTCAGGGGGTGACAGCGGCGGGCGCGCCGACCAGCTCCAGCCAGGCCGCGGCCAGGCACGCGTGCCCCGCGGGCGTCAGGTGCACGCCGTCCCGGGCGATCGCGGCGGCGCTCCCGGCCTCCCGCGCGGCCTGGTTGAGCAGGCCGTCGGCCGCGAGCAGCGCCGCGTCGAAGTCGGCGGCGAGGCGGCGCACGGCGTGGATCCGCGGATCCAGGTCGTCGCGCCACGCCCACTGCGTGTCGTCCACCGGTACGAGGAAGGGTTCGACGAGCACCAGCCGGGCACCGGCGTCCCGGGCCTGGCCGAGGATGACGCGGTAGTCCTGCGCGTACTCCTCGACCGTCGTGACGTCGCCCGCGTCGTAGCGGCGCCAGGTGTCGTTGATGCCGACCATGACGGACAGCAGGTCGGGCGCGAGGTCGAGGGTGTCCTGCTGCCAGCGGGCCCGCAGGTCGGCGACGCGGTTTCCGGCGATCCCCCGGTTGAGGACGCGGCGGGCGGGATTCGCGGCCGCCAGGCTTTCGGCGATCAGGCTCACATAGCCGTTGCCCAGGCTGGAATCGTCGTCGCGATCCCGGCCCGCGTCCGTGATGCTGTCGCCCTGGAACAGCACGCGGACGGAATTGCCAAGCGTTACGGACATCGTCTCTCCTCGGGAGGTCTCTCGCACCGAACGGGCCCGCCCGCTGCGCCTTCCAGGCAGGTCAGGGGTGGTACGGATACGGCGGCGCCGTGTCCTGCACCGAATTCCCCCGCCCGGCGCGGAATGCACGGGAGGCCGGATTGATGCTACACCGGCCGCGGTCGGGCGAACAGTAATTCCCTTCCCCGGAAAGCGAGTTCGAGACCTCTCGGAATGCTCCGGGCCTTTTCCGGCCGGGGGTGATTTCGGCGTGCCGGTATTACGGCGCGGGCCGTCGGGAGAGCGCGGTGGTGAGCCAGGCGTGCGCGGCGCCAGGGGTGGGCCGGTCCGGGCCGGTGATGCGGGCGACCAGCTCCCAGTAGTGGTCGATCCGCGGGTCGGAGGCGAGGACGGCGCCGAGCCGGCGCCGGAAGGCGGGCGTGTCCCGCACCTGTTGCGAGGTCGCGTACGCGGCGACGAAGCAGTCCAGCGCCTCGCCCGCGTACGGCGCCCGCCCGGCGCGCAGGTGCGGGGCCGCCAGCGCGTAGGCCTCGTCGAGGCCCTGGTAGAGGACGGCGGGCCGGTGTCCCGCGTCCGCGCGGTGCGCGGCGGGCTGGCCGCTGCCGCTGCGGCCCTCGCAGTCGCCGGACACGAAGGCGTGCAGCCGCGCGAAGGCCAGCGCCTGCTCGGGCGTCGGGTCGTCCGGCGGCTGTGGCACGGACAGGTCGAGGACGCGCGCGACGGTACGGGCCGGCATCCGCGGCGGCAGCCAGCGCCGCCAGAAGCGGGCCATCGCCGCGGTGCTGGGCGGCGCCGCGCTCGCGCACACCGCGCCCAGCAGCCGCAGCCGTTCGGCCCGCTCCTCGGGCCCGCAGTCGTGCAGCAGCCGCAGCGCGGTCTCCTGCCAGCGCAGCGCGGCCAGCCGCGGGCCCAGGTCGCGCAGCCGCCCCGCGACCGCGTCCTCCAGCGCGCCCCCGGTCCGTATCGCGCCGCCGTCCCCGCCGCCGTCCTCGCTCTCGTCGCGCAGCACGCGGGCGACCTCCGGCACGCCCATGCCCAGCGCCCGCAGCGAGCGGATCGTGCGCAGCCGCTCCAAGGCGTCCGGCCCGTAGCGCCGGTGCCCGCCCGCGCTGCGCGCCGCCTCGGGCAGCAGCCCGCCGTCCGAGTAGAACCGCACCGCCTTGACGGTGACACCGGCCAGCGCCGCCAGCTCGCCGATGGTCCACAACTGCCCGGCCGCCATCGCTTGAACCTCCCTCAGGGGGAGTTCCTACGGTACCGGCGGGCCCGGCGGCCGACCGCGGGGCCGGACGACGTACGCGCGAGGCGTACCCGAGGCGGGAGGAGACGGCGATGGCGGCGACGACCGCGTTCGTCCTGGTGCCGGGACTGCACACCGGCGGCTGGATCTGGCAGGACGTGGCACGACGGCTGCGGGAGGCGGGCGCGCGGGCGCTGCCGCTGACGCTGACCGGCATGGACGGGAACGGGACAGGGCAGGACGCCGACCTCGGCACCCATGTCGCGGACGTGCTGCGCGCGGTGGAGGCGGCGGACGCCGAACACGTCGTGCTGGTCGGCCACTGCTACGGCGTCCACCCGGTGATCGCCGCGGCGGACCGCCTCCCCGCCCGCGTCACCCGCGTCGTCCTCCTCGACACCCCGATGCCCCAGGACGGCGACCCCCCGGCGGCCCTCGTCCCCGACCAGGGCCTGCGCGACCGGCTGCTGCACCGGATCGCGCAGCCGGCGGAGGGCACACCGGCGGAGGCCGGCGCCGGACCCGCGGCGGAGGCCGCCCCCGTACCGCCGCCCCCGTCCGTGGCGGCGTGGAGTGCGCTCGGGAGTCCGGCCGGGGTCGGGGCGGAGCAGCGGGAGGAGCTGCACCGGCGGGCGGTCGCGCAGCCGTGGGGCACGCTCGCGCGGCCGCTGCGGCTGGGCGGCAACGCCGGGGCGACCGGCTCCGTGCCGGTGACCGGCGTGCTGTGCGCGGGGAACGGGTCGAGCCTCGCGATGGTCGAGGGGGCGCTCGCGCTCGGCGACCCCCGGTTCGCGTACCTGGCCGCGCCGCACCTGAGCTACCTGGAGATGCCCACCGGTCACTGGCCGATGCTCGCCGACCCGGACGCCACCGCCGAGGTGCTGCTGCGCGCGGCCGCGGGCGAGGGTGTCGTCCCGCAGCGGGCGGAGACGGCCGAACGCCCCTCCCATCTGCGGCCGTTCCTGCTGGACGTGCCCGAGCGGCCGCGCGAGCGGCACGGCCGGGTGGATCTGCACCTGCCGGACGGCGACGGGCCGCACCCCGCGGTGGTCCTCGTGCACGGCGGCCCCGTCCCGCAGGGCGCGGAGCCGACCCCGCGGGAGTGGCCGGGCTTCGTCGGCTACGCCCGGCTCCTCGCGGGCGGGGGCGCGGTCGGCGCCGTCGTGGACCACCGGCTGCACGGGCTGGGGGACTTCGCGCGCGCGGCCGGTGACGTCGCGGAGGCGGTCGAGGCGGTGCGCGCCCACCCCCGGGTGGACGCCGACCGGGTGGCGCTGTGGTTCTTCTCCGTCGGCGGTCTGCTGTCGGCGGAGTGGCTCGCCGCCCCGCCGCCGTGGCTGCGCTGCGTCGCGCTGACCTACCCGCTGCTCGCCCCGCCCCCGGCCTGGGGCCTGCCCGCCCCGCGCTTCCGGCCCGCCGAGGCCGTACGGGCGGCGGGCCGGCTGCCCGTCGTGCTCACCCGGGTGGGCCGTGAGCGCCCCGAGTTCGCCGCGACGGTCGAGGACTTCCGCGCCGCGGCCCGCGCCACCGGGGTGGACGTCCACCTGATCGACGTCCCGTCCGCCGTGCACGGTTTCGAGACCCCCGACCACTCCGGCGAGGCCCGCGCCGCGGTACGCGCTGCCACCCGCGCCGTCCTGACCCGCCTCACGCGCCTCACCCACCTCGCCTGACCGCCGCGCTCTGCGGCGTGCAACTGCCGCGCCGCCCCCGCGCGTCCTCCCGCGAAACGGGGGGACGTACGGGGGTGGGGCCGTGGGGGAGCGGGGTCCGCTGGAGCGGTGGCTGCGCGGGGAGGACCGGCGGCCGCGCGGGATCAGCCCGGACGGGCCGAAGCCGTGGGTACGGACGCAGCCGCTCGACACCTGCCCGGTGCCGGAGCGGCAGCGGGCCTGGACCGAGCGCTGGCTGGACTGGTGCGAGGAGGAGTTCGGGCCCGCGGTGCCGCGCCGCGAGGTCGCCGGGCCGGGGTTCGCGCCCGCGGGCTTCACCGGCACGCAGCAGGACGCCGAGGAACTGGTGCGGCTGGTCGGCGCGGTGATGGGCGCGGACGTCTCCGGCATCCACGTCCTGCTGGTGGAATCCCCGGAGCGCGAGCAGCACCGGCGCCACCGGGTCGGGCAGTACCGCAAGGTGCTGGGCCGCGCGGTGATCGAGCTGGACACCCGGGTCGCCGACCGGCCGGACTCCTTCGCCGGGCTCGTCGCGCACGAGCTGGCGCACGCCCGGCTGATCGGCGAGGGGCGCGTCGCCGCGCTGCGGCTGGCCTCCGCCGAGGAGGAGCGGCTCACCGACCTGGTGACCGTCCACCTCGGCATGGGCGTGCTGACGGCCCGCGCCGCCGAGGACTACGACCGCGCCGCCGGTTTCTCCGTCACCGCGGTCGGCGACCTCACCGACCGGATGCTGACCGCCCGCCGCTTCGAGATGCACCAGATGGGCTATCTGGGCCCCGCCGAATACGGCTACGCCCTCGCCTGCTGGGCGCTGCTGCGCGGCGAGGCAGGTGTGCCGCCCTGGGCCCGGCACCTCCCGGGCGGTGTGCGCGACGCCCTCCGGCAGGGGCTGGCGTACCGGGCGACCCGCGTGGCCTGACGCGGCCGGAGCCGGGGGCAGGGCCAGGGCCAGGGCCTCAGGCGTTCTCGCCGAGACCGAGGTCGGGCTTGGACATGTCCCCGGTGCGCGGCACGCCCTCGCCGACCCCGTACCGGAGGAAGACCGTGCCCTTGGGGCTCGTGGCGGGCGCTTCGAGGAGCGTGAGGTTGGTGGGCACGGTGCCCGCGTCGAAGACCTTCTTGCCCGCGCCGAGCACGAGCGGGTGCACCCACAGGTCGAGGCGGTCGAAGAGCTTCTCCCGCAGCAGCGTCTGCACCAGGTCCACACTGCCGACGACGGTGACGTGCTCGTGCCGCTCGCGGATCTCCCGCACCGCGGCGGGCAGGTCGGGGCCGAGCTGCGTGGACCCCTCCCACGACAGGTCGGGCGTGCCGCGCGAGGCCACGTACTTCGGGATGCTGTTGAAGAGCGCGGCGAAACCGGCGTCCGGGCCGTCCTCCTGGTGCGGCCAGTAGGCGGCGAAGATGTCGTACGTGCGCCGCCCGAGCAGCAGCGCGTCCGTCCCCTCGTAGGCGGCGCCGATCTGCGCCCCCATCTCCTCGTCGATCAGCGGCGCCTGCCAGCCGCCGTACGCGAACCCCCCGGAGAGGTCCTCCTCGGGACCGCCGGGCGCCTGCGCGACGAGGTCGAGGGTGGTGAACATTTCGATCTGGACGCGGCCCATGGCGTGCTCCCCTGACGGTGGTTTCGTGGATCTCCGGTTCAGGGGGTAGACCGGGGCCGTCCCCGGAACTCATCGGTCGCCGCCCGCGGGCCGCCCTCGGGCCCGGCCGCCCGCAGGTCGGCGAGCAGCTCGGCCTGTCCGGCCAGGACGCCGGACAGGATCGTCCGGGCCACCCGCAGCAGCTCCGCGACATGCGGGCTGGTGAGCGAGTAGTGGACGTTCGAGCCCTCCTTGCGGGTGACGACGAGGTTCGCCCGCCGCAGCACCGCGAGCTGCTGGGAGAGGTGGGACGGCTCGATGCCGACCTCGGGCAGCATCTCCGCCACCGAGTGCTCCCGCTCGCTCAGCAGTTCCAGCACCCGGATGCGCACCGGGTGCCCGAGGGTTTTGAAGAACTCCGCCTTGAGCTGGTAGAGCGGCGTGCTCACCGCACCACCCCCCTGCCCGCCAGTCGTCGCATGCGCACAGCTTCCGTCAGCACTCCCGTCACCATTTTCTGTCGGCACGCCGCCATCCTCGCGTCCCGCGGGGGATCGGCGGCCGCATGGCTTTCCCGTGCGGGTAATTTCTCACGCCCGCGCCCCGGCGGGGGTGCCCGGTGACCCCACGGGCCGGTCAGCAGGCCCGCCACCTGCACAGTTGCGTAATTCGTCAATTGCTCAGATGATGCATTGGTCGTATCCGGACACGCCGCAGCGCCCCGAACGGAAGCCCGCCATGCCCGACGCACCGTCCCCCGCGCCCCCGCCGGCCCCCGGGGAGAGCCCGCTGCCGCGGGACCCCGGCGCGGGCAGCGAGCGGTACAAGGCCCGCGGTGTCGCCCTGCGGGTCTTCGTGTACGTGATCGCCGGGCACGCCTTCGCGGCCTTCCTGTGGCTGCTCTTCTACGTGGGCGCGCACTCCCACAAGTAGCCTCGGCCTCTCCACCCGACGGACGCGGGAACCCGAACGCGGGCATCGGCGGACAGCAGGTGACCCTGCCCGACGTCCGAGGGAAGCCCATGAGTTCTGTCCGAGGCGAGAAGTGACGGCCACCCCGTGGACCGGCGACCTGCGCCGCGTCCCGGCACCGGACGAGCAGCCCGTGTCCGACGCGACGGTCATCGAGAGCTCCTGGACCGAACCCGAGGCCTTCGCCGTGCTGTTCGACCGCTACGCCGCCGACATCCACCGGTACGCGGCCCGCCGCATCGGTACCGAGGCCGCCGACGACCTGGTGGCCGAAGCCTTCGTCGTCGCCTTCCAGCGCCGCCGCCGCTACGACGTGTCGAAGCCGCACGCCCGCCCGTGGCTGTACGGCATCGCCACCAACCTCGTCGGCGCCCACCGGCGCGGCGAGGTGCGCCGGCTGCGCGCGATGGCGCGGGCCGCCGGGACCGTACCCGACGAGCGGACCGGCGACGCCGAGCCGCTCGCCGAACGGGTGGCCGCCCGGGTCGCCGCGCAGAGCACCCGGGCCGCGCTCGCGGGCGCGCTGGCGAAGCTGCCCGCGCGCTACCGGGACGTGCTCCTGGTCATCGCCTGGGGCGACCTCGACTACGCGGAGGCCGCCGACGCGCTCGGCATACCGGTGGGCACCGTGCGCTCGCGGCTGCACCGGGCGCGCACCAGGCTGCGCGACGCCCTGGGCGGGTCGGACCCGACAACCGTGCGCGAAGGCGACGGCCGATGACCGCCGGACGGCGACGGCCGACGACCCCCGACCGCCAGAAGACGACGAGGAGTTCCATCGTGGACGATCTCCGTGCCCTGCAGGAACTGGCCGCCGACCCGCCCCCGCTGACCGCGGCCGCCCGCGCGGCCGCCCGCGAGCGGTTGCAGGAGGCCGTCGAGGGCGAGAGCCGCGCCGGTGCCGGCGCCTTCCTGCGCGCGACGACCCGGCGCACGGCCTTCCGCCTCGCGGTCGCAGCGACCGTGGCCGCCGCGGTGGCGGGCACCGCCGTCGTCACGTCCGGCGGCGGGTCCTCGCCCGGCTCGCCCGGCACCTCCCGGATGGCGAACGTCAGCGCCGCGCAGGTGCTGCACCAGGCCGCGGGCCGCACCCTCGCGGGCGCCCCGCTGCCGATCCCGCGCGACGACCAGTACTTCTACGTCAGGACGCGCACCACCCACACGCCCGTCGGCGGCGGGAAGACCCGCACCTGGACCGACGAGAGCTGGCTCTCGGTGGACGGCTCCCGGCCCTCCCGGCGCCAGGAGCTGGGCACCGTCCACGACGACCCGCCGCTGGAGAAGAACCAGGTGGTCACCCCGCCCACCCAGTACGCGGCGCTGCAGAAGTGGCCGACCGACCCCGCCACGCTGTTCAAGTGGCTCGGCGGCGACCGGGACAACTCGGGGGTCACGGCCGTGAACGGCGGCGCGCAGGCCGCCCCCGACCCCGGCCGGGAGGTCTACACGCAGGCCTGCCTGCTCATCAAGGGCCCGCGCGTCATGCCCCCGGGTCTCCAGGCGGCCACCTTCGAGGTGCTCGCGAAACTCCCGGAGATCAGGATCGACGACGACGGGGTGGACGCGCTCGGCCGCCACGGCATCGCCGTCTCCTACCCCGGTACGTCCTTCAGCGTCGTCTTCGACCGCACGACGTACGACTACCTGGGCCTGCGCCAGACCGGCACCACCCCCAAGCGCGTGAAGGGGGAGTGGGTGGACGGCGACAAGTACACCGAGATGACGGCCCAGGTGGAGGTGGGCGTGGTCGACAGCATCGGCCGCCGCCCGTGACCCGGGAGGTCGGTGGGGGAAGCAGCCGCCGCGCACCGGCCCGGGTACGGCGACGGCCGCCCGGTCCGGGGTGTCCCGGGCCGGGCGGCCGTCGGTTCGTGCTGGGTTAGCTGTGTGTCAGCTGTGGTTGCCGGTGCGGCGGCGGCGGGTGAAGTAGACCGCTGCTCCGCCGGCGACGAGGAGGGCGGCGGCTCCGCCGATGAGGGCGGTGTTCTGGGAGCTGTTGCTGCCGGTCTCGGCGAGGTTGCCGGTGCCGTTGCTGCTGCCGGTGGCCGGGGGCACGGACGGGGTGCCGGTCGGCGCGGTGGTGCTGGTCGGGCCGGTCGCGGTCGGGGAGGGCGAGGAGGTGTCACTCACGCTCGGCGACGGGCTCGGGCTGTCCGTGGTCTCGGTCGGCGAGGGGCTCGGCGAGTCCGTGGTCTCGGTGGGGGACGGGCTCGGGGAGTCCGTGGTCTCGGTGGGGGACGGGCTCGGCGAGGTCTCGCACTTGTGCCCGCCGTTCCAGGCGGTGATCAGGTCGGTCGGGGTGGCCGAGTCCGGGAAGTGCGGCAGGGCGCCGTGGCCCTCACCCGTACCGCCGTCGTACTGGGTGCCGTTGCCGTAGAGGTCGACCTGGCCGAAGCAGTCCGGGACGTGCCCGCTGACGTCCAGCGTGGCCTTCGTCTTGCCCTTGCCGAGGGTCACGGTGTCCCAGCCGAGGAAGTCCTGGTGGCCGGAGTTCTCCCAGGCCGGGCCCTCGGCGCTGTAGGAGGCCAGCGACACCGTGTAGGAGCAGTTCTTGCCCGGGGAGCTGGTCAACCGCACGCTGATCTTGCCCGGCGCGGTGTCCCCGCCGATCCGCCCGGCCGTCGTCCAGCGGCCGCCGTCGACCTTGTACTCGATGCCGACCAGGCTGCAGTTGCTGCCGCCGTTGCCGTTGCCGCCCTTGTCGTGCGCCGAAGCCGTCCCGATACCGCCCACGGTCAGGGCGATCGTCGCTCCCGCGACAGCGGCAACGGCTCGTCTGGATATCGCGTCCACGTGAAGGATGCTCCCTGAATGCTGGTCGGGCAGCCAGGTGCAGGCAGACAGGGGCCACAACTCCACACGAAAGCGAGAGACGAGCCCGGTGGCCTGCGAGGTGTCTCGCCGCCGAAAGTCTTCTGATCTAGAACCAGTTGGCCCAGGCGGCCGATTATGCCCCGCAAACCCACAATGTGTACAGACACAAACACGGGAAGTGGGGCGGATCCGCACCGTCCGCGGTGAAATCAAACGTCAGCGGAGTCCTTTAGTGGCCCAGATGTTACTGAGCCGATTTGTCGACAGGAATTCGGGTGGCCGGCGAATTCGGGAAAGTCCCGTGAGAAGGGGGTCGCCGGCGCACCCGAGCGGCGGGTGGGACCCGGACCCGTCAGACGGACTTCCCCGCCCGTTCCCCGGCGGGCGCCGCCGCGGCCTCGTCCACGGTCCCGGCCGGCTGATCCGCCGTGGCCTCCGCGCCCTCCGCGGCCGCCTCGTCCTCCTCCTCGCCCCCGTGCTCGTCGGTGGAGTGGGAGTTGGTGAGGGTCAGCGCGCCGAGGCCCGCGATGAGTCCGACGGCGACGGCGAGTACGGCGTAGGTGATCCGCTCGCCATGGAAGAAGGACGCGACGAGGTCGCTGCTCCACGTACCGGCCGGGAGCTGGTTGGTGACGAGCGCGGCGATCAGCGTGCCGACGACGGCGGTGCCGACGCTGGAGCCGACCTCCTGGGCGGTGTCGTTGAGGGCCGCGCCGATCGAGGTGCGGTTGCTCGGCATCGCGTCGACGAGCGCGACCGCGCAGATCGTCATCACGGTGCGCAGCCCCACGGTCATCAGCACCATGCAGACGGCGATGGCCGCGTACCCGTGGTTCACGCCCCACGCGAGGCCCGCGAGCGAGCCGGCCAGGCAGGCCGCGCCGACCAGGCAGGCGATGCGGTGGCCGAAGCGGCGGGCGAGCCACTCCGACAGCGGGGTCGCCCCGATCATCGTCACGATGATCGGCAGGTTCGCCAGACCGGCCCGGACCGGGCTCCAGCCGTAGGCGTACTGGAAGTGCAGGATCAGCCCGAACATCACACTGGCCATCGCGATGGACGTGCCGGTCTGCGCGATGGCGGCGCCGCGGACGGTGCCGTTGGAGAAGACCCGCAGGTCGAGCATGGGCGCCGCGGTGCGCCGCTCGTGCCGTACGAAGGCGTAGCCGGCGACGACCGCGCCCGCGATCGAGGCGAGGGTGAGCGCGGAGAGCCAGCCGTGGTCGACACCGCTGGTCAGCGAGTAGCAGGCGAGCCCGATGGCGGCGACGCTCAGGAGGGCGCCGGGCAGGTCGAGCCGGTCGTTCGTCAGGTCCTCGCGGCGGTCGGCCGGGACCCCGAGCCGTACGCCGATGCACGCCAGCAGCGCGATCGGGGCGTTGACGACGAGCAGCCACTCCCACCGCACATGGGCGAGCGCGGTGCCGCCGAGCAGCGGTCCGAGGACGAAGCCGGACATGCCGACGACGATCATCACCGTCATCGCGCGCATCCGCAGCGCCTTGTCGTCGAACAGCCGGAAGACCAGCGAGTTCGTGATCGGGGCCATCGCCGCGGCGGCGACGCCGAGCGCGGCGCGCAGGGCGATCAGCTGACCCGCCGTGTTGACGAGGACGACGCACAGGCTCAGCGAGCCGAAGACGGCGAGGCCGATGAGCAGCACCCGTCGTCGGCCGAATCTGTCGGCCATCGAACCGGCGGTGAGCAGCAGGCCACCGAAAGTGAGCGAGTAGGCACCGGTGACCCACTGGAGCGCGGTCGTGCCGCTGCCGAGGTCGCGGCCGATCGTCGGCAGCGCGATCGACAGCAGCGTGTTGTCGACCATCTCGACGAAGAAGGCGAGACAGAGGGCGGCCAGCGGGATCCACGCCGCGCGCAGCGACGGGTAGGTGCGGGGGGATGAGGTGTGGAGCGTGGCGGTGGTCATGGCAGTCCTCCAATCGAACACCGTTCGGCTATCGAACAACGTACGATAGAGTACGATAGAACAACGTTCGATAGGGTGCAAGACCGGTTGGGATGTGAGCCATGGCACGCGTGCAGAACCGTTCGATCGAGGGACGTCGTTCGCTCGAGGGACGCCGGCGCGCCTCGCACTCGATGGAGTCCGTCCTCACCGAGGCCGTGGCCCTGCTCGACGAGGCCGGCCCGCACGCCCTGACCTTCCGCGCCCTCGCCCAGCGCCTCGGCGGCGGCGTCGCCAGCATCTACTGGTACGTCGCGAACAAGGAGGAGCTGCTCGACCGCGCCACCGACCACGTCGTCGGCGCGGTCCTGACCGACATCCACAAGCTCCCGCCGAGCGACGACCCGATCGACGACCTGCGCGCCATGGCCGTCACCTTGTTCGACGCGATCGTGGACCGCCCCTGGCTCGGCGCCTACTTCATGCGCAACACCGACGTCCAGGGCAACTCGCTGCGCCTCTACGAGGAGCTGGGCCGCCAGACGCTCCGCCTCGACCTCACCGCGCGCCAGCGCTTCCACGCGGTGTCCGCGGTCGTCGGCGTCGTCGTCGGCACCGCGGTGGACATGGGCCAGGAACCGCCCCAGGAGATCCTGGACGGCGCCACCACCCGCGAGGAGTTCCTCGGCCGCTACGCCCAGGCCTGGCGCGAGCTCGACCCCGCGGACTTCCCCTTCGTCCACGAGATCGTCGACGAGTTCGACGGCCACGACGACACCGACCAGTTCCGCTCCGCCCTGGACCTGACCCTGGCGGGCCTGCGCCTCCAGGCGGGGGGCTGAGCACCGCGCGATGGGCCCCCCGGGGTGACGGCCCGGCCGTTCCCGTCCCGCCCGGCCGCCGGGCTCGGTAACGTCGCGGGATCCGCGGGTTCCCGGCCCGCAGCTACACGAGGAGCACCACCGCGGTGAACGACGACATCTGGGCGACGGTCGGCCGCCTCGTGCGGTGGCTGGACGAGAACGACAACGCCACCCCGGACACCGCCCTGCTCCTGCGCCTCCTCAAGCTCCAGGAAGAGGCCGGCGAGGTGGCGCAGGCCGCGATAGGCGCGACCGGCGGCAACCCGCGCAAGGGCCACTCCCACACATGGGAGGACGTCCAGACCGAGCTGTGCGACGTGATGCTCACCGCGATGGTCGCCCTCACGACCCTCACTCCGGACGCCGCGGACGTCTTCGCCGCCCGCCTGTCGGCCGTCGCCGACCGCTCACTGCGGTAGCACGCGGCGTCCATCGTGAACGAGGGAGGATGCGGATGAGCGCGCTGGGGGTCTGGGTGGTCGGCGTCCTGGCGGACGAGGCCGTCGAGGAGGCGCGTCGCCGCTTCCCGGACGCGGCCCGCGCCCACGGGACGTGGCCGGAGGCCCTCGCCGGCACCGACCCGTGGGGTGCGCAGTTCCCGGCGTGGTCCGGCGCGACGCCCGAGCCGCCGTTGCACGCCGCCGACATCGCGCGTTTCACCGACGCGGTCGAGGGCGCGCGGAACGACGAGTCCGACGCGGACGAGCTTCAGGACCACCTCCTCCACGCCCTCCCGCCGCAGGAGGGCGAGGGCACGTTCTGCGCCGCCGTGCCCCGGGGTGACGGCGCCGCGGCGCTCATGTGGGGACTCGGCCCCGACGCGACGCCCCGACTCCCCGGCTGCTGCGGGCAGTTCCTCCTCGACGCCGCCCAGGTACGGGCCGCACTCCCCCCGGCCGAGCAGGCACTCGCCCTGCCCCCGCCCCGCCGGGCCCTCGCCGCCGCCCGCATCCGGCTGTGGCTGGCCGAGACGGCGAACGACCCGGACTGCGACATCGACGAACTGCTCGACGGCCCCCTCCGCGTCCTGCGCCACGCGTCCCGCACGGGGGCCGGCGCGGCGGGGCTCACCTTCTGGCACTGAGCGGAGCCGCCAACGGACCGCGTCTACGCCGTCACACGCGGCCACCGCCCCACCTCCCACACGCTCGGCGCCCACCCGCCCCGGCTGTCGAACCGGATCACGAAGTGGAACCGGAGTACCCATCCCGCCCTTCCGGAAGATGGCGGCCCGTCCACCCGACGGTCCGTCCACCGTACGCTGCGGACCGCAAGCGCCAGGCGCACGGGTTGCGGTGTACGGCCCCCGGCGAGGGCTGAGCCCCACTCTCCGTGGCGGTCGGGCTCCGACTCCTGCCCGGCCGGCGTTGGCGCCCATTCGCACCGGTACTGAACAACCGCTCACGCATCGCTCACGCATACAGCGCGAGAACTCCGTCCTGAGGACCGCGGATTCGAGCAGAGCCCTGGCGGCTCCCTACCCTGCGGCGTGCATGTGGTGGAGCAGGAGAAGCGCGGCCACCGCGTTGGCGGACCTGATCTCGCCGCGCTCGATGAGGGACGGGACGGAGGCCAGCGGGACCCACTCCCGGCGGTCGGATTCGAAGTCGTCCTCGGGGTGGCCGACGTACTCGGCGTCAGTGGACCAGTAGACGTGGTGGCGGCCGTCGGCAAGCCCGTTGGAGGGCTCGACGGTCAGCAGGTGCCGGAGCGGGCCGGGGCGCCAGCCGGTCTCCTCCAGCATTTCGCGGGCGGCGGCCGCTTCGATGTCCTCGCCGTGCTCGACGACCCCGGCGGCCAGTTCCCAGCCCCAGGAGTCGGTGATGAACCGGTGCCGCCACAACAGCAGTGCCTCACCGGCCTCGTTGACGGTGGTGGCGAGGGCGACCGGGCGCTGCCGGATGACGTAGTGGTCGAGGTGGCGGCCGTCCGGCAGTTCGACGTCCGCGAGGTTCAGGGTGAGCCAGGGATTCTCGTAGACGGTCTTCTCGCCGTGGTTCTTCCAGACCGACACGTGCCCACTCCGTACCTGATCGTCCGCCTCGGTGCCTGGGACGCTACGGCACCGAGACGGTCACAGCGGCAGGAACAGCAAGGCGTCGATCTCCTCAACGGGGTCACGGGCTGCCGCCGAACCGTGGTCGGCGAGCAGGATCACAGAGCCTGACGAAGCGGTCGCCCCCCGCTGCGGCTCCTACACCTGAGTCGGCTCCAATGCGCGCTCGGGCCAGCCTGCCTCTCAGCTCACGCTGACTATGTCCCATGCGGCAGGACGCCAACCACTCGCCGTAGCGGTCGGGCTCCACGCCCGTGCCCGGCCAGTGTCGGCGCCCGCTCGCACTCGCACCGGACAGCCGCTCAGGCATCGCTCACGCACGCCCCCGAACACGCCTGCGCCCCGGCCGTCCGGGGACGGTCGGGGCACAGAAACCGCAGTTCAGCGCCCTGCGAAGAGGGCTCATGCGGTAGGCCGTGTGGGACTCGAACCCACAACCAATGGATTAAAAGTCCACTGCTCTGCCAATTGAGCTAACGGCCCGCACCCGACAGCATAACCGGGTCGCCGGGGCGGCTCAGCAGGGTTACCGGGTGTCGGGGCGGGGCCCCGGCACCCGGTGGTGGGGAGAGGGTCAGCCGTTGCGCTTCCAGCGGGGCTTGCGGTCGTCGCGGGTGTAGGTGGGACGGGAGTCGTCGCGGCGGTCGTACGAGGACGAGGACGGGCGGCGGTCGTCGCGGCGGTCGTAGGACGACGGGCGGCGGTCGTCGCGGCGCTCGTACGAGGACGGGCGGGAGTCGTCGCGGCGGCCGTAGGCGGGGCGGCGGTCGTCACGGTTGCCGTAGGACGGGCGCGCGTCGCGGCGGTCGTCGCGGTTGCCGTACGAGGGGCGCGTGTCGCGGCGCTCGTACGAGGACGACGAGGACGGACGGCGGTCGTCACGGTTGCCGTAGGACGGGCGCGCGTCGCGGCGGTCGTCACGGTTGCCGTACGACGGACGGTCGTCGCGGTTGCCGTACGACGGGCGGGTGTCGCGGCGCTCGTACGAGGACGAGGACGGACGGCGGTCGTCACGCCGGTCGTCACGCCGGTCGTCGCGCCTGCGGTCGAAGTTGCCGCGGTCGTCGCGGCGCTGGTACGCCGGGGCGGGCTGCGGCTCGGGGACGGTCGCGGCGGCCAGCGCCTCCGCAGCCTCGGCGGCCTTGGCGGCGATCGCCTCGTCCGGGTCCTCGCCGCGCTCGCGGGCGGAGCGGGCGGTGAGGCGGTCGGCCTCCTCCCGGAGCTCCGTGGCACGGCGCTGGACGCGTTCGAGCTGCCGGGTGAGATCGGCGACCTCGCGCTCGGCCTGGGCGGCGGCGCTGTGCACGGCGTCGGCCTGGACGTCGGTCAGCGAGCGGGCGCCGGTGATCCGGGCGACGTCCTCGTCGAAGACGCCCGCGCCGCCGATGATGTGGCGCGAGGCGTCGACGCCCGCGTCCTCCATCAGCCGGAAGATCTGCTTGCGCTGGTGCGGCAGGGCCAGCGACACGACGGTGCCGGAGCGCCCGGCGCGCGCGGTGCGGCCGCTGCGGTGCAGGTAGTCCTTGTGGTCGCCGGCCGGGTCGACGTTCAGCACCAGGTCGATGCCGTCGACGTGGATGCCGCGCGCGGCGACGTCGGTCGCGACCAGGACGTTGACCTGCCCGTGCTTGAAGTCCTCCAGGGTGCGGGTGCGCGCGCCCTGGGTCATGCCGCCGTGCAGGGCGTCGGCGCGCACGCCGGACTCCACGAGCTGCTCGGCGACGCGGTCGGCGCCCATCTGGGTGCGGACGAAGATGATGGTGCGGCCCTTGCGGGCGGCGATGGCGGCGGTGACCGGCGCCTTGTCCTTCGGCTTCACGACCAGCACGTGGTGGGTCATGGTGGTGACCGCGCCCTGGGCGGCGTCGACCTCGTGCGTGACCGGGCTCACCAGGTAGCGCTTGACGAGGGTGTCGATCTCGTTCTCCAGCGTCGCGGAGAACAGCAGCCGCTGGCCGCCGGCCGGGACGAGGTCGAGGATCTCGGTGACCTCGGGCAGGAAGCCCATGTCGGACATCTGGTCGGCCTCGTCCAGGACGGCGATCCGCACCTGGTCGAGGATGGCCGCGCCGCGGTTGATCAGGTCACGCAGCCGGCCGGGCGTGGCGACGAGGACGTCGACGCCGCGCTCCAGGGCGTAGATCTGGTTCTGCATGGACGTGCCGCCGCAGACGACCTTCATCTTCAGGCCGAGGACGTCGCCGTACGGCTGGAGCGCGTCGGCGACCTGCATGGCCAGCTCGCGGGTCGGGGTGAGGATGATGCCGCGCGGGTGGCGCTTCTCGGTGCGGCCGCCGGCCAGCTGGGTCAGCAGCGGCAGGCCGAAGGAGAGGGTCTTGCCGGAGCCGGTGCGGCCGCGGCCCAGGATGTCGCGGCCGGCCAAGGCGTCCGGGATGGTCGCGGCCTGGATCGGGAAGGGGGTGACCACGCCGTTCTGGGTGAGCTTGCGGACGATCTCGTCCGGCAGGCCGAGGTCGCCGAAGGTGACACCGGGCTCGGCGGACTCGGTCGCCTCTACGGCCTCGGCCTCGGTGATCTCTACGGCCTCGGTCTCGGTCGCGGCCACGTCGGCGGCGGCGTACTCGGGCATGGCGGAACGGTTGACACTGTCAAGGGACATGCGAAAGCAAAACCTCTCGGAGACTTACGGCACGCGCCAGCTCCACAGGTTTGCTTACGACCGCCTCGATGCGGTCAGCCACAGGAGATGAGGAACGCGCCACGCGGCGCGTTACGGATCAGGCGCCAGGCAATGGGATCAGGGGATCAAACGATCTACCAGCATACGCATGCCGCGGCGCTTTCGCGAATCCCTTCCGGGAACCGCCCCTGACCAGCGGATACGCCCACTCCTTCCAGGGGCTCAGGGCTCGGACGACTCCCCGCCGGACCCGCCCGGCGGCGCGGTCGTGGACGGCGGGCCGCCGTCCGGCGGCGGCGCGGCGGTCGTCTGGTCCACCGGGGGCGGCCCGGACGTCGTCGGCTCCGCGGTCGGCGGCGTCCCGGCCGTCGGCTGCGGCTCCGACGCGCCGTCCCGGGGCGGTACGGGGTGGCGGTCGGGCGTACGGGAGCCGCCCGGCTGCGCGGGGGCGGACGGCGAGCCCTCCCCCGCCGCCGCCCGCGGCGGCGACTCCGGTACGGGCCCGCGCCCCGGCGCCTCCTCGGCCGGTGCGGCATGCCCGCCACCGTGTACGGCCGCGGTCGCGGTCACCGTGGCCGGCGCGGGGTGACCCTGCTCACCCCCCGCGCTGACGCACGCCGCGACCCCGGCGGCGAGCACCGCGACCAGCACGGCGGACCGCGCGGACGCGGCACCCCGGCGGTACGGACACGGACGTGGGGGCTCTGGCGGGGGCGCTGCGGGCATCGGGCACGGACCTCTGGCTCGGCTCGGGTGCGGGGAGGCGCACGCGCGCTGCGGGCGTACGACGCCGTGTCCAACGCCGCGGCCGCCCGCCAGGACACGCACGCCGGCGTTTCCCGTCAACGCGGGGCCACCCCCGGACCGTCGCTGCTACCCGTAGCCCAGTTCGTGCAGCCGCCGGTCGTCGATGCCGAAGTGGTGGGCGATCTCGTGGACGACGGTGATCTCCGTCTCCTCCACGACCTCCTCGCGCGACCCGCACATCCGCAGGGTGGGGCCGCGGTAGATCGTGATGCGGTCGGGGAGCACCCCGGCGTACCACTCCCCGCGCTCGGTGAGCGGCGTGCCCTCGTACAGCCCCAGCAGATCCGGATCCCCGGCGGGCGGCTCGTCCTCGACGAAGACGGCGACGTTGTCCATCAGACGGGTCAGCTCGACCGGGATGCGGTCGAGGGCTTCCCCGACCAGCTCCTCGAACTCCTCACGGCTCATCTCCAGCACGCCCTCATTCTCCCGCCCCACCCCGCTCCCCTCCCCCTCCCCGCCGCACCGAAAGGGTTTTGGCTAACCCCCCGCCCATCCCCTAAGCTTCTGACGTCCCCGACGTGCGCCACGAGGCCCCCGTCGGCAGGCCCTCGCCCTCATCGTCTAGTGGCCCAGGACGCCGCCCTTTCAAGGCGGTAGCACGGGTTCGAATCCCGTTGGGGGTACTTGACTCACAGCCCCCTGGCCAGCCGATACACCGGCCAGGGGGATTTTTGGGTTCATGACGTCAGCACCGCGTCAGCACGGATCTCGTGGAGTGTGACCTTCACCGCGGCCGCGGGTTCTCAGTGATCGCGGCGCAGCCCGGCCGCCGGGCGCGTGCGGCTGCGTGGGGGCTGTCAGGTCTCGGCCACGGCCAGCACGCGGCGCAGCAGATCGGCGAGCGTGCGGCGTTCGTCCGCGGTGAGCACGCCGAGCAGGCGGTACTCCTCGTGTCCGACCACGTCCATCGCGCCGAGCCAGGCGGCCCTGCCGTCCTCGGTGAGTTCGACGTCCACCCGGCGGCGGTCCTCCGCCGAGGGCGTCCGGCGGACGTAGCCGCGTCGTTCCAGGGTGTCGAGGCGCCCGGTGATCGAGGCGGGCGCCATCTTCAGGTCGGCGGCCAGTTGTGACGGGACGGCGTGGCCGCCGCGTCCGGCCAGCGAGTGCAGCGTGTCGAACTCGTGCTTGTGCAGGTCGAAGTCGGCGAGGGAGCGTTCGCGGACCCGGCGCAGGTGGTCGGTGAGCACCTTCACGCGTGTGACGGCGCCCTCGATGTCCGGGTCGAGGCCGGGCAGCACCGGCAGCCAGCGGTCGATGTGACCGTCGGTCCAGTCCCGTGTCGCGGGGCCCTGCGCGGGCTGCGGGGTGTCCATGACGGCGATCCTAGCCGCGGCGCCGCCCGATGCGTCGTCACCGAAATATTCGTTGACGAAATATCAGACGGCGAAATACCTTGTGCCCGTGACCCGACCGCCGACACCCACCACGCCCGCGGACGCCGCGGAGCCGGACAAAGCACGGCCCGCAGCCGTACACCCAGCCGACGTGCCCCCGCACCCCCTGCGCGACCGCGCCTTCCGCCTGCTGTTCACCGGGCGCACCCTCTCCTCGCTCGGCGACGCCGTCGTGCCCGCCGCGCTGGCCATCGCCATCAGCCGGGCCACCGGATCCGCCTCCGCGCTCGCGCTCGTACTGGCCTGCGCGATGGTGCCGCGGCTCCTGCTGCTGCCGCTGGGCGGTGTGATCGGCGACCGCTTCGACGCGCGGCGGGTCGCACTGACCACCGACCTGGTCCGCTGCGCCGCGCAGCTCGTCGTCGGCCTCGAACTCATCGGCGGCACACCGCGGCTGGCCGACATCGCGATCGCCGAGGTGATCGGCGGCACCGCGTCCGCCTTCGCGTTGCCCACCGCCGCGCCGCTGATCAGCGGCACCGTGGACGGCGGCGGGCTGCTGCGCGCGAACGCGCTGATGGCCTCGGCGGCGAGCGCGACCCGGCTGGCCGGGCCCGCCGTCGCGGGCGCGCTGATCTTCACGGCCGGCCCCGGCTGGGCGTTCGTGCTGGACGCGGTGTCCTTCGCGGTCAGCGCGGCGCTGCTGGGCGTCATCCGGATCCGCCGCACCCCGGCGCCGCGCCGCTCGATGAGGGCGGACCTGGCCCAGGGCTGGAACGAGGTGCGCTCCCGCGACTGGTACTGGACCAGCCTGATCGCGCACTCGGTGTGGAACGGCACGGCCGCCGTGCTCGCCACCCTCGGACCGCTCGTGCTGCACCGGCGCCACGGCGGCGACGGCGTGTGGGTGGCGGTGCTGGAGGCGGGTTCGGCCGGACTGCTGCTCGGCTCGCTGCTCGCATCGCGCGCCCGGCTCACCCGCCCGGTCCTCACCGGGAACCTCGGCCTGGCGACCTACGCGCTGCCGCTCGCGCTGCTCGCCGCCGACGCACCCGGCTGGCTGCTGATCGTCTCCTACGGCATCGCGCTCGGCGCCCTCGGCTTCCTCACACCCGTCTGGGAGACGTACGTCTTCGCGTCCGTGCCGCCGGACGTCCTGGCGCGCGTCACGTCGTACGACTGGCTGCTGTCACTGGCCGCGATGCCCGTCGGGTACGCCGCCGCCCCGCCCGCGGCGCACGCCTTCGGCCCGGCGGGCCCGCTCTACGTCTGCGCGGGACTGGTCGGCGCGGCCTGCCTCGCCACCGCCGCCTTCCCGGGCGTCCGCAACGCCCGCACTGTGACGTGACGTGACGCGCCGTGACGGGGCGGCCCGTGAGCCGTCGTCGGTCAGGTTCTGCGGGAGATGACCATGAGGTATTCGCAGCCGGAGTCCGTCGGGTTGGCGAAGCCGTGGTCGGTGTCGGCCTGGAGGAACAGGGAGTCGCCCGCGCCCAGGGTCTCGGTGATCCCGCCGATCGCGACGGTGAGGGTGCCGTCGAGCACCACGAGCTGCTTCTCCGTACCGGGTGGATACGCCGGCAGCAGTCCTGTGGAGACCCGTGCGGGGAGGCGGTGGAGGACGATCTCGGCTCGTCCCGCCCCGGGGGCGGCGGACACGATGTGCCGTTCGAAGCCGGTTTCCGGGTCGCGGAAGACGGGGCGGTCGCTCTTGCGCAGGGTGACGGCGACGCCCGGCGCTGCTGCGGTCGGCGCGCCGGTCAGGTCCGAGAGCGACGTGTCGAGGGCGTGGGCGATCTTGGACGCGACACCGATCGTCGGGCTCTTCTCCCCGCGTTCGACCTTGGACAGCATCGCGCGGCTGACCGAGGACCGGGTGGACAGCTGCTCCAGCGTCAGGCCCGCCTGCTCGCGGCGGCGCCGCACGTTGCGGCCGAACGCACCGGCCGGCTCGTCGGCGTGCCGCGGTTCGGCAGCGTTTCCGTCCTGCTCGACCACCGTGCTCCTCGACCGTTGAGTGCCTCGCTGCCCGCAGCGTAATGTGTCCCCGAAAATGTCTCCTAAAGAAGACAGTGCGTCTTCTATCAAAGAGTCGCTGTGTGCTCGTCATGACGGAGGGGTTCCATGCGTGTGATCTCAAGCGGTCGGCACCACGCCACGTTCGCGTTCGGCGGCCTGCGGGTGGTCGCGTTGCGGGACGGGTACATCGACATGCCGCCGACCCGGCTCCGCGCGGAGGACGGGCGCGCGTTCGGCGAGCTGCCGGCCGCGGTCCCCCTGGCGGGCGGCAACCTGCGGCTGTCGGTCAACGCCTTCCTCGTCACCGACGGCGTACGCTCCGTTCTCATCGACACCGGTGGGTCCGATGTCTGGCCCGAACCCACCATGGGACTGATCTACGAAGCGCTCGACGAGGCGGGAGTCGACCGCGCGCGGATCACCGACGTGGCCATCACCCACCGCCACGAGGACCACGTGAGCGGCCTGATCGCCCCGGACGGCGCGGAGGCCTTCACCGGACTGGAGCGCGTGTGGATCGGCGCGGGCGACGCCTCGGTCTTCACCGGACGGCTCGCGCCCCTCCGCGACCGCGTCGTGCCCGTGTCGGAGGAGGTCGCGATCAACGACTGGATCACCGCGGTCCCGACGCCGGGCCACACCCCCGGCCACACCGTCTACGACGTCAGGAGCGACGGCGGCCGCCTCCTCGTCTGGGGCGACACCGTTCACGTTCCCACGCTCCAGTTCGACCGGCCGAACGTGACGTGGGAGTACGACGGCGACCGGTCCCGAGCCCGCGACGCGCGAGCAGCGCTCCTCCGGGAACTGACCGCACCGGACTGCTTCGTTGCCGGTGCCCACCTCGACGCACCCGGCCTCGCCCGCGTCACACCTTCCGGTGACGGTTACGCGCTGGAGTACCTCGCACCACCGATCGGCTGACCGGGTCCCGGCTCCGTACCGTTCCGCACCGTCCTCACCGCGCTCGCGTCGGCCGTACCAATGAGTTTTGCGCGGAGCGGCAGTCGGTACTGCCGGATCCACCGGCGGAGGTGGGCCCGCGCCGGGAAGGTTCCGGCGCGGGAGGAAGCGCAGGGAGGCAGTGTGATGGGCGTCGACGGCTCCGGGCAGGGGCGCACGAGCGGGACGGTCGGGACGGGCGGGCAGGGGGCTCGGGGGAGGGGTCCCCGGGTGCTGGTGGCGGGGGCGAGTGTCGCGGGGCCCGCGCTGGCGCACTGGCTGCGCCGGTGGGGGGCCGAGGTGACCGTGGTGGAGCGGGCTCCCGAACTGCGCCCCGGGGGGCAGGCGGTGGACGCGCGCGGGGTCGCCCGGGAGGTCATCCGGCGGATGGGGCTGGACGCGGTGGTCCGCGCGGCGTGCACCGACACCGCCGGGGCGCACACCGTGGACGCGGACGGGCAGGTGCTGGAGACCTTCCGCGCGGACGACGACGGCGGCGACGGGTTCATCGCGGACATCGAGATCCTGCGCGGGGACCTGTCCCGGCTGCTCCACGACGACACCCGCGACGGCGTCGCGTACGTCTTCGGCGACCGGATCGCCGAACTGACCCAGGACGCGGACGGGGTCGATGTGGTCTTCGCGGGGGGCGCCCGGCGGCGCTTCGACCTGGTGATCGGGGCCGACGGGCTGCACTCGCCGCTGCGGGCGACGGTCTTCGGGCCGCACGAGAAGTTCCTGCGCCACCTCGGGCACGTACTGGCCTTCTACAGCGTGCCGAACGCGTTCGGGCTGGACCGCTGGCTGCTCGAACACCAGGACCAGGAGTCCGGGCGCTCCGTCCTGCTGCGCCCCGTCCAGGACGCCACCCGGGCGATGTCGATGTTCTCCTTCGCCTCGCCCGGCTTCGACGTCGACCACCGCGACGTCGCGGCCCAAAAACGCCTGCTGCGCGAGCGCATGGCGGGCATGGGCTGGCTGACCCCGGACATCCTCGCGCACCTGGACGACACCCCGGACTTCTACCTCGACCAGGTCGCGCAGGTGGTGATGGACCGCTGGTCGCACGGACGCGTGGGACTGCTCGGGGACGCCGCGTTCAGCTCGTCGCCGATGTCCGGGCAGGGCACCGGGCTGGCACTGGTCGGCGCCTACGTGCTCGCCGGGGAGCTGGCCACCGCCGGATGGGACCCGGAGGCCGGGTTCGCCCGCTACGAGGCGCTGATGCGCCCGTTCGTCGAGGCCAACCAGGAGATCGGCCGGCTGAACGCCCGCAGCCGCGACATCCCCGGCCCGGACGCCGAGCCGGCCCCGGACTTCACCGGCGAACGGTTCACCGACCTCGTCGGCCGCGCGATCAACGGCATCGAACTCCCCGACTACCCGGGGATGCCGGCCCCGGCAGCCCCCGCCGCAGAGCCGGTCGCCACGCAGACCCGGCCGTAGCGGAGCCGGGGGAGGGCCCGGACTGCCACCGTTCGGTCACCAGTGTCACAGGCGTGACACTGGAGCAACCGGACGCTCCAGGGGCTCGTGAAAAGATCATGTAAGGCCGAACACAGCGGCGGACGTGCCACCTTGGCCCTCTGGAGGAACTCTGATGAACACGCAGCTGCGCACCAAGCGGATGGCGGCGACCGTGGGCATGCTGCTGGCGGCGGGGGTCGCCCTCACCGCGTGCTCGTCGGGGAAGGACGGGGACACGAGTGACGCGGCGCCGTCCGCCACGGTGACGAGCGCGAGTCCGTCCGACTCCGCGGGTGACGCGGGCGACGCGGGTGACGCGAGCACCGGCGGCACCGGGGGCGACAGCGCCGCCGCTCCGACGTCCGCGCCGGGGGCGACGGCGGACGGCGGGACCGGGAAGAACGCGGGCTCCTCCGGTGCCGCGGCGCGCTGCCGCACGGCGGACCTCGGGTTCTCGTTCGGGCCGGAGAGCGGGGCCCAGGCGGTGGGGAGCCAGGGCGGGATCGGCGTGGTGATGACCAACAAGGGCAGCGGCGCCTGCACCCTCCAGGGCTTCCCCGGGGTGGACATCGTCAGCGCGAGCGGCGAGCACTGGTCGCTGACGCGGCAGGCCAAGAGCACGGCGAAGGTGACGATCGCGCCGGGTTCCGCGGCCTCCTTCGAGATCACCTACCTGCCCTTCGACGCGGGCAACTCCGGTGGCTCCAGGGCCTTCCACGCCAAGAGCATCCTGGTGACCCCGCCCGACGAGACGCACTCCACCACGCTGAAGTGGGACGGCTTCGCCGACGTCATGGACCAGAGCGGTGCCACCCACCCGGGGACCTACGTCGGCCCGGTGGTGGCCGGTGGCGGTGCGTGAGCGAGTTGTGAACGGCTCGTGCGGGTCCGGCGTGTAGCCAGATTTCAGACATTCGCACCTGAGATTGCCCTGTTTCCGACATCGACGACTCATGGGCACGTGCTTACGCTGCGCCGAAATGCGGGACCTCCCCGCAGGAAGGTGAGGCGTACACATGCCAGTTGCCAGACCCTCGGCCGAAAGGCCTGCCTTATCCGCGCACGGCGCGCACCCCGCGCGCCCCGGGCATCTCGCGCGCAGACGGCTCCGGCGGCTCGCCGGGGCCGTCGTCACCGCGATCGCCACGATGGTCGCGGTGTTCCTCGTCCCGTCCGGTACGGCCGCGGGCTCCTCGTCCCCCGGGCCGCTGACCGCACAGCAGTGGCACAGCGCCATGACGCAGCTCACGACGCCGTCGAAGGGCTGTTACACCGCGGACTACCCGGCGCTGTCGTGGCACAGCACCGGCTGCACGACGGCACCGCCGAAGCCGTACGTCCCGCACGTGCCGGGCGCCGCGGGCAACGCCGGGCCACACCTGCCCGCCGCCGCCAACGCCCCCGCGGGCAGCGCCGGTTCGGCCGGGGTCCCGTACACCGTCGGCAACGGGATCGACTTCTCGGCCGGTGTGACGGGCCTGCTCACCGGGGCGACCGGTTCGTTCCCGACGGTGAGCGGGGTGACCAGTGAGAGCAGCGGCGGCGTCGCCAACGCGTATTCGCTGCAGCTCAACAGCGCGCCCTTCACCAGCCCGGTGTGCGCCGGGCATCCGGGGTGCCAGGGCTGGGAGCAGTTCATCTTCGCCAACCCCGGGGCGGGCGCCGGTTCGGCGTTCATCCAGTTCTGGATCCTGAACTACGCGGCCACGTGCCCGGCGGGCTGGTGGACGTACTCCGTCCACTGCTACACCAACGGCTCGGCGGTGACGGTCCCTTCGCAGCCGATCACCCACCTCGGCAGCCTGAAGCTGTCCGGCAACGTCACGAGTGCGCTGGACACCGTGGTCATGGACACCGGCGCGGGCACCATGAGCGCCTCGACGGCGGACAGCATGCTGAGCCTGTCGGCGGGCTGGAACGCCGTGGAGTTCATGGTCGGCGGCAACGGCGGCGGCTCGTCGGCGAACTTCAACGCCGGCTCGTCGCTCACCGTGCAGACGGTCACCCACAACGGGACGACGAACGCGCCGAGTTGCCTGATGACCGGCTACACCGGCGAGACGAACAACCTCAACCTCGTCGGCACGCCCGCGTACGGGGTCGGCGCCTCGCCCTCGCTGCGCAGCAACCAGAGCAACCTGACGACGTCGCCGCCCTCGTGCGCCTCGGCGCAGGGCACGGGCGACACGCACCTGGAGACCTTCGGCGGGACGTACTACGACTTCCAGGCCGAGGGGACCTTCACGCTCGCCCGCTCCTCGGCGATGACCGTGCAGTCCAACCAGGTGTCGGGCGCCCCGCTCGGCTGGCCCGGCGCGTCCGTCAACAGCGGGGTGGCGACGCAGATGGGTGCGGACACCGTCGCGGTGTGCGCGGCCAAGGGCCTGGTCGTCAACGGGTCCGGCACCTCGCTCGCCGACGGCGCCTCGGTCACCCTCCCGTCCGGCGACCGGATCGTGCGCACCGGCAGCCAGTACGTGGTGACCGACCCGCAGGGCGACTCGATGGCGGCGACGGTCAACCCCGGTTACGTGGACGTCCACGTCGGCCTCGGCTCGTACCCGCAGCCGGTCGTCGGCCTGCTGGCCAACGCCCCCGGTACGAACGACAAGTTGCGGACGAGCACGGGCGCGGTGCTGCCCATCCCGCTGGACTTCAAGACGCTCTACAACGTCTACGGGGACAGCTGGCGGGTGCCCGACGGGCAGTCCCTGGTCGCGGTCTGCGGCGACAAGACGCAGGCGGCCGACCCGACCGCGCCCTTCTGGGAGAAGCAGCTCCCGCAGGAACTGCACGACAAGGCCCTCACGATCTGCCGCCAGGTCGGCGTGAAGGACGTGACCCTGCTGGAGGCGTGCACGCTCGACGTGGGCGTGCTCGGGCAGAACGCGGCACGTGAGTTCCTGACCGAAGTCCCGCCGGTGGACGTCGCGTTCAGCGAGGACACCGAGGGCGGCGGGGGCGGCGTCAACGTCCCCGGGCGGCAGCCGGCGGGCTGACCTCCGCAGCCGTCCGCGCTCACCCCGCCCGCCCGCTGACCCCCGCGGACCGGCGGTCGTCGCGGGCCCGGATCCCGACCGGCTCCGGGCCCGCGCACCACGGCGTACCCCGCACGTACACCCGTGCGAGGCGGCGCCGGCCCCCTCCGCCATACTTCAAAGGATTCGGACATCCGTTGGGGGACGGGTGCGGGGAACAAGGGGGAGACATGCAGCACCGCATACGCCGGGCCGCGCTCGCGGTGGCGGCTCTCGCGGTCACGGCGGGGCTCGCGGCCTGCGACGGGCCGCACAAGGTGTCGGGCCGGCTCGACACCACCCGGCACGTCGCGGAGTCGAGCAGCCTGCGCAGCCGCCCGCACATGGAGAAGAGCTGCCACGCCGGCACCAAGCGGGTCAAGCACTCGTCGGGCCACGGCAGCAGCAAGCGCACCTGGTACACCGACGAGAGCACCCGCGTGTGCTCCAGCGTGCAGCACGGTACGGAGACCTACCGGCACGTCGACCGCCCGGAGCGGTGGTGCGTCCGGCTGGACGACGTCGGCGGCAAGGAGTCGCGCGACGACGTCTGGTACCACGTCAAGAGCAGCGTCTACCGCGACGCGCTGAACCTCGGCAGCGGCGGCCGGATGACCTTCGTGCCGGACGGCAACGGCTGCTGAACCCGGCCTGCCGGGCGAGCCGTTCAGCCGCGCGCGGCCAGCACGTCGCGGGCCGCGGCGACGAAGGCGGTGACCAGCGGGCCCGCGGTCGCGGGGTCCCAGGCCAGTTCGATGCGCAGCGGCTCGGTGTCGGTCAGCGGCACCCACACGATGTCCGGACGGGCGTAGAACGCGGCCATCGAGGCCGGGGCGATCGACGCGCCCTGCCCCGCGGCCACGTTCTCCAGCATCTCCTCGGCGTTGCGGTTCTCCGCGCCCCAGCGGACCGGGCTGCCGTCCGGCCGCGGATCGACCGCCCACCAGCTCACCCACGCGGGCGGCGCCGCCCGCGTCCAGGCGAGCGGCACGTCACGGATGTCGGCGAGGGTCAACGCGGGCCGCACGGCGAGCCGGTGGTCGGCGGGCAGCGCGATGACCCGGCCCTCCTCGGCGAGCGGCAGCCGGGCGAGCCCGGTCAGGTCGGCGGGCAGCCACACGTACGCGACGTCGATCTCGCCCGCGCGCAGGGCGGGCACCTCGCCGCCCCAGTTGTAGCGCTTGAGCTCCAGCTCGGCGCCGGGGCGCAGCGCGGCGAACCGGGCGCGGACCCGCGGGCCCAGCGTCCCGGCGCCGCTCGCCTCGAAGCCGAGCCGCAGCCGCCCCGCGTCACCGGTCGCGTACGCGCGGGCGACCTCGCCGAAGACCTCGGCGGCACGCAGCACCCGGCGGGCGTGCTCCAGCAGCGCGACTCCCGCGTCGGTGGGCTCCATGCCCTGCGGGTGGCGGGTGAACAGCACGACGCCCAGCTCGTGTTCGAGGCGGCGGACGGTGTGGCTGAGGGAGGGCTGGCTGATGAAGAGCTTCCCGGCGGCCCGGCCCATGTGCCGCTCGTCCGCGACGGCGACGAAGTAGCGCAGCTCCCGCAGCTCCATGGCACACCACTCTACGTGTGGCGATAGACGCGGTCTATGGGGCGATGAGCGGCCGGTCTTGGACGCCGCACGCGTGCCGGGGCGAGGCTCTTCGACGAGGGGCCGCACGGCCCCTGCGCCCCTCCGAGGGCCCGCCACTCCCCCAAGGAACCCCCCATGCCTCTCGGCCTCGCCGTGCCCGGAAACACCCCGCAGCGCACCGCCGCCGCCCCCCCGTCCCCCGCCCCCGACGCGGGCACCGGCACGCCCCGCGCGTACGCCCGGCGGCGGGAGGGCGATACCGGCGCACCGCGCGCCGGACGCGCGCGGTGGGTGGCGCTCGCGGTCGTCTCCGCCGTCAACGCCCTGGACTCCGCCGGGTTCGCCATCGCCAACACCGCGCTGCCCGACCTCGACCGCTCGCTGCGCATGGGCCCGGCCCTGCTGCCGTGGGTCATGACCGCGTACGCGCTCGCCTTCGCGGGCTTCCTGCTCTTCGGCGGGCGCGCCGCCGACGTCCTCGGCCGCCGACGGATGCTGCTCGGCGGTGTCGCCGTCTACGCGGCGGGCGCGGCCGTCGCCGCCTTCGCGCCCGCCGGGGGCGTCCTCGTCGCGGGCCGGGCGCTGCAAGGCGTCGGGGCGGCGCTGAGCGGGCCGCCCGCGCTGGCGCTCGTCGCCGCGATCTTCACCGACACCCGCGAACGGGCCCGCGCCATGGGGGTGTTCGTCGCGATCAGCGCCTCCAGCTTCGCGGGCGCCCTGGTCGTCGGCGGCGTCCTGACCTCCGCGGCCGGGTGGCGTACGCCCTTCCTCGCGCTGCTCGCCGTCGCCGCCACGGTGGGGCTGGTCGGGACGAAGGTGCTGCCGCGCGACACCGCCCGCACCCCGGGCGGCCTCGACCTGCCGGGCGCCGCCCTCATCACCGCCGGGCTGATGGCGCTCGTCTACGGCGTGAGCCAGGCCGAACACGCCTCGTTCGGCAGCGTGCCGGTGCTGGGCCCGGTCGCCGCCGCGGCCGCGCTGCTCGCCGCCTTCGTCGTCCGCGAACGGCTCGCCGCCGAACCGCTGCTGCCGCTGGGCCTGTTGCGGCTGCGGACGGTGCGGGCCGCGACCGTCTCCGGCGTCGCCTTCTACACCACCATGGTCGGCCTGCTCTTCTTCGCACCGCTCTACCTCCAGGGGGTGCGCGGCTACAGCCCGCTGCTGAGCGGGCTCGCCGTCGCGCCCATGGGCCTGACGGTGGCCGCGAGCACACCGGTCGCGGCCGCCGCCGTCAGCCGCCTCGGGCAGCGCCGCACGCTCGCCGCGGGCTTCACGGTCATGGCCGCCGGGCTCGCCGCGTGGACCCTCATCGGCACCGGCACGGGCTACTTCACCGTCCTGCTGCCGGGCCTGGTCGTCATGTCCTTCGGCCAGACCCTCGCGTACACCGCGATGATGTCCGCCGCCCTCACCGGCGTCGAGCCCGCCCGCCACGGTGTGGCCGGAGCGGTCAACATCACCGCGCAGCAGATCGGTTCGGGCCTGGGCACCGCCGTCCTCGCGACCGTCGCCGCCGCCGCGACCGGCCCCGGCACCGCGGGCCTGATCCACGGCTACCGCGCGGGCGTCGCGACCGCCGCCGCGATCGGCCTGCTGGGCGCGCTCGCCGCGGTGGCGCTGCTGCGCCGGGACCGCGCGGGGGCGTGAGCGCAACGGGCGGGACCCGGCACGGTGGGGCGCGGGCGCGCGAGGGCCCGCGCCCTGCCGCGGTGGCGACCCGGCCCGGTCACGTACCGGGCCCTGTCACGTACGCGGGCGGGCCGTCGTCGCACGGAAGGGGTCGCGGAGCGCCTGCGGGCGGCCGGGCCGGGGCGCGGAACGCCACAGGACCAGGCCTTGCGCCCGCTCCCAGCGGGCCGTCGCCACCGCCGTGACCAGGCCGGACACATGCACCAGCGGAAGGATCAGCCCGGCCCCGGGGCCCAGCGTGTGCCACAGCGCCAGGGGCGGGAGCAGCGCGTAACAGGCGTTCCGCCGGTAGCCGCGGGCCAGGTTCCGCCGCACGGCGCGTACGCCGTCGGGTTCCGCCCGCGGGTCCGGCACCCGCAGGGCCCGCTCGGCGGCCGCGCGCCTGCGGGGCCGTTCCAGCAGCGCCGCCACCGCGACGAGCGCGGGCACCGCGACGACCACCAGCGCCGTCACGCGGAAGCCGAAGGCGCGCTCCGGCGCTCCCGCGAGGCCGAGCAGGACGCCCGACACGACGGCGGACGTCACGAGGACGGCGACGGCCTCACCCACGACGGCGGGGACGAACGGCACGAGCTGCTCCGCGGGCGCCGGGCCCGGCGGGGGCGTGCGCGGCTCGGCGCAGGCGCCCGGCATGGGCCGCTCGTCCGGCGCGGACGCGTCCGGGAACGTGGTGCTCACGCAGCGCATCGTGCCAGCTCGCCGCGCCGCGCGCGACACCCCCGGCCTGCCGGTGATCCGTCCCGGTGTTACGGCCGCAGGGCGGCGCGGGCCGCCGTCAGGAAGGACTGCCGGGCCGCCTCCAGCTCAGCGGGCGGCCGGTGGCGGCGCAGCGCGTCCGCGAGGGCGGACGCGGCCGCGCCGGCCGCCGCCGGGCCCTCCAACTCGACCGCCGCCAGGGCCTGGTGGAGCGCCGGGCGGGCGCCGGGGGCCGCGGTGCCGCCGCCGCGCTCCTCGGCGAGGGCGGTGCCCGCGGCGTCGAGGAAGCGGACGTAGGCCTGCCGCCGTACGTCGAGGGCGCGCTCGGCCGCCTGCTCGCGCAGGGTGAGCCGGACGGCCTCCAGCGTCGCGTCCGCCTGCCGGTCCCCGGCGTGCCGCGCGGCCCGCGCCTGCTCACCGCCCGCGATCCGGGCGTACCAGCCCGTGACGATGCTGCCCGCGACCGCCGAGCCCGCGGCGATCAGTGCCGTCCCCCACTCGCCCACGGGCCCCATTGTCGCGGAAGCGCGCGCCCCGCGGGCGGCTTCCCCGCAGGTCACCGCGCCCGGTGCGGGCCGCGCGTTACGATCGGGCCATGTCCTCCGTACCGCCCGCGAAGCCGCCTCTGATCAGCGGAAACGCCAGCGCGGACACAACTGCGGCTCTACAATGGAGGATTGCGGCGAC
>NZ_JBSGHL010000008.1:30882-188223 GCF_053604375.1 Streptomyces sp. NPDC004031
ACGGGCGACGGGCGACGGGCGACGGGCGACGGGCGACGGGCGACGGGCGACGGGCGACGGGCGACGGGCGACGGGCGACGGGCGACGGGCGACGGGCGACGGGGCATGAGGACGGTGCTGCTGGCCGCGCGGTCGGACGTCGCCATGTACCGCCTGCTCGACGTGCTGCCGGTCTTCGAGGGTGACGCCCGGATCACGCGCCGTTTCACGCTCGTGCCCGGTTCCGCCTTCGGTACGGACGCGCTCGCCGCGGTCGGCGCGGCCGGTGGGCGGACGGTGCCGTGGGAAGAGGCGTGCGGGCGGCCGTACGACCTGATCCTCACCGCGAGTCCCAAGGGCGCCCTCCAACTGCTGTCGGGCAAGCGGGTGTTGCTGCCGCACGGGGCGGGGTTCGGGAAGGCCGTGCCCGCGGAGGGCTCGGCCATGACCGCGTCCGGGCTGGACCCGGCGTATCTGCCGCCGTACGACGAGCACTTGGTGCTGCACGCCCTCGCGCACCCCGACCAGATCGCCCAACTCGCCGCCTCCGCACCGCATGCCGCCCCGCGGGCGACCGTCGTCGGTGACCCGACGCTGGACCGGATCCTGGCCTCGCGCTCGCTGCGGGACGGGTACCGCCGGGCGCTCGGCACGGGCGGGCGGCGGCTCGTGGTGCTCGCCTCCACGTGGGGCCCGCACTCGCTGCTGCGCCGACGCCCCGACCTGCCCGCGCGGTTGGCGGCCGCGCTGCCGGTGGACGCGTACCAGCTCGCCCTCGTCGTCCACCCCAACGAGCGTGCCGCGCTGGGTGACTTCGAGCTGGCCGAGCGCCTCGCCCCCGCGCGGGCGGCCGGGTTGGCGGTCAGCGCCGGGTACGAGGAGTGGGCGGCGGTCCTCGTCGCCGCCGACGTCCTGGTGACCGACCACGGTTCCGTCGCCCTCTACTTCGCGGCGGGCGGCCCGGAACGCCCGGTGCTCGCCGCGTGCGACGGCGGGGGCGAGGTGATACCCGGCAGTCCGATCGACGTCCTGCTCGCGGGGGTCCCGCGGCTGGCGCGGGCCGCGGACCTGCCCGCCGCGCTCGCCGCGTACGAGCCGGGGGCGGCCGGGCGGGCGGCCGGCTCCGCCTTCGCGGCGGACCGGCTCGGCAGCTCCCTTCCCCGGCTGCGCACGGAGCTGTACACGCTGCTCGGCCTCGACCCGCCCACGGGCACCGTACGGGCCCGGCCACTGCCGCCGCCCGCGCCGCCGTCCCGCCTCCCGGCCGCCTTCGACGTGCACGTCCACCGCGGGCCCGACGGGCTGCGGGTCGAGCGCGTCCCCGCCGGGCTCGGGCCCGCCGGGCACCATCTCGCCGTCGAACATGGCAGCGCGGGCGAGCACTTCGCGCGGACCGCGGGCCTGCTCTACCGCCGGGCTGCGGCGCCCGCGCCCGGCCCGTACCGGGAGAGCTGGACGGCGGAGGGCTGGACCGGGGCCGTGCTCGACGACTACACGGGCTGCCGCACGGCGGCGGCGATCCTCCCGGACGGCACGTGCGTGCTGCGCCGCCGCGACGACCCCGCCGTGTGGGCGCTGCGCGCCGCCCCCGCGGCGCACGCGGGCCGCGTCGTCCACCCGGACCCGGCGGCGGCCCTGTCCGCCGTCCACGCGGCCCCCGCGTCACCGGCCGCCGCGCTGCACCCGGGCACGTACGACTGCCTGATCGGAGGGCGCGCCTTCCGCCTCACGCTGGCCCCCGCACTGCCGGAGCAGGCCGCCTACGTCCTGTAGCGGCCCGCGTATGCCGCCCGGCGGAGGTTACTCCAGCCCGTTGCGCTGCCGGATCGCGGCGGCCTCGGTGCGGTGGGCGGCGGCTTCGGCGGGGCGGCCGGAGCGCTCCTCCAGGGCGGCGAGGGCGTCGAGGACGCGGGCCCGGTCGAAGTCCGAGCCGCGGCGGCGGGCACCGGCCAGCGACTCCTGGTAGAGCGCGCGGGCCCGGTCCGGCTCCCCGTGGGCGGCGAGCAGATGGGCCAGGGCGAAGCCGGTGCGGGCGGCGATGCGGTCGCGCCGCCCGTCCGCGAGGGCCGCGGCGTGCGCCCGGGTCAGCAGTTCCTCGGCCTGGGCGACGTCGCCCAGTTCGGCGAGGGTCTGGCCGAGGCGGTAGTCCTGGAGCAGCACACCGTAGGTGTTGCCGATGGACGCCTGGAGGGTGCGCGACTCGGCGTAGCGCCCGGCGGCGGAGGCGAGGTCGCCCTCGCGGGCGTCGAGCATGCCGCGGAATTCCAGCGCGGAGGCGCGGAGCTTGACCGATTCCGGGTCGCCGGGCAGGAGTTCGGCGGCGGCGAGCGCGGCGGCCATCTCCGGTTCTGCGGCGTCCGGGTCGGACGGCCAGAGCCAGCGGGCGAGTTGGCACCGCATACGGATCGCGCCGTGCAGGTCGCCGGCGCGCAGCGCGCTGTCGCGGCCGAGCCGGAAGACGTCCAGCAGGTCCGCCTTCGGCGGGTGGTCCTGCGCGTACGTCCACGCGCTCTCGCACAGGGCCACGCACAGCGCGTCCTCCCCCACGGCGTGGGCGAGGCGGACGGCGGCGAAGAGGACGTGCCGGTCCTCGTACATCCACCGCGACGGTGCCCGTACGCCGTCGGACCGCTCGCCGGGCACGGGCGCGGGTACGACGCCGGTCACGCGCGCCGCCCCCGGTCCCTCGCCCGGGGCCTGGACGGCGAAGAGGACGTCCGGGGCGCCGGGTTCCTGCGGGGCGAGGGGCTGGACGCGCAGCCGGGGGCCCGCGAGGAGCAGGTCGGCCTGCTGCCACTGGCGGTTCTGCCAGCGCAGGAAGCGGCGCAGCGCGGCGGCGCGGTCCTGCGGGCCGGTCGCGGTGAGGACCGAGTCGGCGGTGCGGCGGGCGTGCGCGCGGCGGGCGTAGGACAGGCGCAGCCGCGCCGCGGGGTCGCGGAAGGCCTCGCGGACGTCCGCCAGGCCCTGTGCGTGCAGCTCCTCCAGCGCGCTGTCGGACGTGTCCGCGCCGCGGCCGAGCAGCGCCGCGGCGGACGCGCGGGTGAAGGAGGGGCCGGGGTGGAAGGGCAGCAGCCGGTACAACTCCGCAGCCTCGGGCGACAGTTCGCCGTAGCCGACGTCCAGGACGCGGTCGACGACGGGCGCGACCTCCTCGTCCAGGACGCCGCGCACCTCGCCGAGCAGCCGGGTCAGCGGGCGCAGTCCGTGGCGGCGCAGGGTGCACGCGGCGATGCGCAGCGCGGAGGGCGAGCCCTCGCACAGCCGCACCAGGGCCTCCACCGCGTCCGGTTCGGCGGCGAGGCGGCCGTCGGTGACGATGCCCTCCAGCAGTTCGCGGGCGGCGGTGTCGTCGAGCGGCCCGACCGGCAGGTCGAGGCCCGCGCCGCCGTCGAGGTCGTGCAGCGGGCGGTGGCCGGTGGTGATGAGCACCCCGTCGGAGGCGGGCAGCAGGTCGGCGACCTCGGACCCGTACCGCGCGTTGTCCAGCACCAGGACGACGCGGCAGCGCGCGGTCACGGCCCGGTACTGGCGGCGGCGGGCGGCGAACGCGGTCTTCACGGACTGCGGTTCGACGTCCAGCGACTCCAGCAGCTGCGTCAGCACGTCGCCGGTGTCGAGCCAGCCGTCCGGGCCGCGGTAGTCGTCGAGATCGACGGCCAGCACATGCGTGTAGCCGCCGCTGTCGTGCAGGGCGCGGCCGATGCGGTAGGCGAGCGCGCTCTTGCCGACGCCGGGCGGCCCGCTCAGCGACAGGGCGACGGCCCGGCCGCTGCCCGCGCCCTCCAGGGCGGCCCGTTCGGCGCGGGCGCGTTCCTCGTCGCGGTCGACGAACGGGCGGGGTGCGGCGGGCAGTTCCACTGTCATCGCGACTCCGCTCCCGCCGTCCGCGGCCGCCCCGGCAGCGCGGGGCACGCCCTCAAGATCCTCGTCCTCACTCTAGATGCCCGGCCACGCACTGCGGGTGCGAACCGCGCGGGGCGCGGCGCCGGTTCAGCCGACGGAGGCGGGCGGGGGTGTCCAGCGGCGGGTGCGCGGGACGGCGTCGGACACGCCGTAGTCCTTCCGGAGCTCCTCGGGGATGGCGTAGTGCATGACGCGGCCGCGGGTGAGGGAGGACAGCTCCAGGGCCGTGGTGAGGTGGCCGAGCCGGTCCAGCGCCCAGGCGCCGAGCGGCGAGCGGTCCTCGATCGTCTCCAGGACGTTCAGCAGGTGCGGGACGGCGCGGACGACGGCGTCCCAGGGGGTGCGCGGGACGCACAGCCAGTCGCCGCAGGTGTCGCCGACGAGGTAGCGGATGAGGGCGGAGACGAGCGGGTCGAGGAGGGTGCCCGGCACCACCTCCTCATACAGGTCGATGAGTTGGCGGGTCAGGTGGGCGCCCTCCTCGGACGGGCCCATGTTCGCGACCATGTAGCGGTCGAGGAAGTCCCGTGCGTCGTCGAGCGTGCGGGGCACCGCGTCCTGGTCGACGCCGAGCATCGCGCCGACGACCCGCCACGCGTAGTAGTAGGCCTCCGCGCCCTCCTGCGTCATGTGGATCCCGAGCCGGTGCAGGCTGTCGAGCACCAGCAGCGAGAAGAACATCTGCCCGCCGATCATGTCCTGCTGGCAGATGGGCGTGCCGAGTTCGGCGGTGTCCCAGTGGCCGTCGCGCCGCAGGTGGTGCCGGATCGACGCGTGCAGGAGCCGTACCTTCTGCGCGGCGGGGACGAACCTGCCGCCCGCCTCGAAGGCGTCCGGCTGCATCAGGTGGACGGTGAACTGCCCGGTCTCCGCCATGCGTTTGGACGGGTAGCTGAGCCCGTGGGTCGTCGAGAGCAGCCGGGCGACGCGCGGCACGACGTAACAGGCGGGCATGGAGGCGAAGGACAGCGCGGTGGAGATGTGGACGTTGTTGTCGATGAAGAACAGCCGCGCCCGCTCCATCACGCTCCAGTCCACCCACGGCGGCGGCACGCGGGTGGCCTCCAGGTAGTCGCGCGCGACGTCCGGGAGCCCGTCGGGCAACGGTGATCCGGCGGTGGAGACGTACCGCATGAGGGTGTTGAAGGTGCCGACCTCACCGCGTTCGAAGAGCGCGGCCACGGTGGCGTCGGCGAGTTCGTCGCCTGCGTGCAGCAGGGCGTCCATGGAGGTGTCGTCGTCGGTGGCGGTCATGGCGGCCTCCTCGGCTGGGCGCGCGGATCGCACGCGCGGGGTCGTGGGCGGCGGGGTCGTCGTGAGGCGGGGTCGTCGTGGGGCGGGGTCGTCGTGGGGCGGGGTCGTCGTGGGGCGGGCAGGAAGGGAGCCGGGTGGGCCGGTCAGGCCGTGCGTTCCGTCGCCGAGCGGGCCAGCGCGGTCAGCGCGCCCGACGCGTACGCCGGGACGTCCAGGCCGCGCAGCGCCTCCAGCGACGCGGCCACCCGCGCGCTGATCATCTCCTCGACCCGTTCGGGCGCCCGCAGCCGCCGCATGACCTCGCGGACGGCGTCCAGCGCGGCCGCGCCCGCGTCCCGCCCGCGGCGGCCGAGCGCGGCGCGCAGCCTCGCCCGGTCGGCGGTGCCGGCGAGCTGCCAGGTCTGCGCGAGCAGCGCGGTGGGGCGGCGGCCGCGTACGTCGTCGGCGCCGTTCTTGCCGGTTCGGTCCGGGTCACCGAAGATCCCGAGCAGGTCGTCGCGCAGCTGGAAGGCCTCGCCGAGCGGCAGCGCGTACGCCGAGTAGCCCGCGCGCAGCCGCCCGCCCGCACCGGCCAGCGTGCCGCCGATCAGCAGCGGGTGCTCCACCGTGTACTTGGCGGTCTTGTAGCGCACGACCTTCAGCGAGGCCTCGGTGTCGGCGGCGGCGCCGGTGCGCAGGATCTCCAGGCACTCCCCGGCGATCAGCTCGCGCGCCATCACCGCCCACAGCGGGCGGGCCCGCGCGAGGTAGGCGGCGGGCAGCCCGCTGGTGGCGAACATCTGCCCGGCGAGCGCCATGAGCAGGTCGCCGACCAGCATCGCGAGCGAGCGCGCGGCCGCGGGGGCGCCGGGGCGGCCGCGGACGGCGGGGCGCAGCGCGATGTGCGCGGTGGGCCGGCCGTGCCGCAGCGGGCTGTCGTCGATGAGGTCGTCGTGCACGACGGCGGCGGCGTGCACCAGTTCCATGGACGCGGCGGCGCGCAGCAGCGCGTCGCTCTCCGGCTGCCCGGCGCCCCGCCAGCCCCAGTAGCAGAAGGCGGCCCGCAGCCGTTTGCCGTCCACGGCGGCGGCCGCGACCTGTTCGGCGACCGGCCGCAACTGCGGGTCAATGGCGGCGAGCTGGCCCGCCTCGGCCCCCACGAAGTCGTGCAGCACGTCGTCCACCCGGGCCTTGAACGCCGCGGGCTCCCAGCGTTCAGGCACCGCCGCCACCGCCGTCCCGCACCGCCGTCTCCCGCGCGGCCGCCTCCCGTACGCCCGGCCCGTGTGCGGCCGCCTCCTCCCGCGCCGCCGCCCGCGAGTTGCGGGCCAGCACCTCCAGATGCGCGGGCGGTACGTACACGTGCCGGTCGAGCGCCAGCCGGCCGCGCGCGGCGAGGTCCTGCCCCGCCTGCTCGGCCAGTTCGGGCCCGTCCGCCCGCCCCAGCAGATCCCGCAGCGCCCCGACGGCCGCGCCCAGTGCCCCGAGCGCCACATCGGCGATCCCGGCGGCCACCAGCACCGCCTGTCCGTCCAACCCCGCCCGCATTGCCGACCGTTCCGCCATCGCAACCCCCGTGGGCTCGCAACTTCCGTGCGGCACATGCCAGATGCCGCTGTCACGAGCCTCGGCCCGCGACGTCACGGCCTGCGGCGGAAACTCACGAACGAGGTATCAGGCCGTTCTGACGTGCGAATCCGGCCGTCGGCGCGTCGCGTACTCACGGAACGGGAGGCTCCGGCCGCACATCCACGCCTCTGCAAGCTTCCTGCAAGGGTCCCGGCAGGATTCCGTCCACCCGCTCGGGCATCCCGTCACCAGGTGCGGGCGGCGGACCGCCGCCCGCGGCAGACAGACAAATCCTGGGGGATTTCGTGTCAGCGTTACGACCGGTCGGGAGGATACCGGGCGCCGGAGCGCGCCAGTATCTGACGGTTGTCGGGTGCAAGAGGATCCTGGTGGTGACCCAGACCGTCACCTACGCCAAACGTCTCATGGACGTCCTGTCCCTGATCGACGGGGACTTCAGGGTGCAGGCGGTCTTCACCGCGCCGCCGCACGTGTTCGGGGACGAGGTACCGGCCTTCCTCGCCCGCATGGGATGCGCGGTCATCCCGTGGGAAGAGGCCCTGCAGATGGACTTCGACCTCGCGCTGGCCGCGGGGCGGATCGGCGTCGAGGGCATCCGGGCACCGCTGGTGACCATGCCGCACGGCGCCGCCTACCTCAAACGCGTGCTCGGGACGAGCGATCCCGGGGTGGCGGGGCTGCGCCGGGTGGATCTGACGGCCGCGGGGAAACTGCCCGCGGCCGTCGTCCTTCCGCACCGCGCCGACCTGCGCGACCTGCGGCGGCAGTGCCCGGAGGCGCTGCCGCTGGCACGGGTCGTCGGCGACCCGGTGCACGACCGGATCGTCGCGAGCCTGCCGCTGCGCCGGCGCTTCCGCCGCGCGCTCGGTCTCACCGGGGGCCGCAAGCTCGTGGTGGCCGCGTCCACGTGGGGGCCGTGGTCGTCCTTCAGCCGCTTCGAGGCGCTGCTGCCCCGGCTGCTCGGCGAACTGCCGCGCGAGTCGCACCGGGTGGCGATCCTCGTGCACCCCAACGTGTACTCGGGGCACGGCGCCTACCAGGTACGTTCATGGATGGCGAGCTGCCGGCGGGCGGGCATCGCCCTCGTGCCGCCCGACGCGGACTGGCGCAGCGTGCTCGTCGCCGCCGACTGCATCATCGGCGACCACGGATCGGTCACACTGTACGGAACCCTGACGAAAGCCGCGCTGCTGCTCGCCGGTCCCACCGCGGAGGAGACCAACCCGGCCTCGCCCGCCGCCGCGCTCGCCCGGACCGTCCCCACGCTGTCGCCGAGCCACCCGCTCGTCGACCAGCTCGCCTACGCCGCCGCCGAGCGGCGGGACACCGAACGGGCCGCCGTCGCGGCCCGGATCACCTCCGAGCCGGGCCGCTTCGTCCGCAACATGCGGACCCTGCTCTACCGGCAACTGGGCCTGGGCGAACCCGCCTACGCGGCGGTGACCGAACCGCTGCCGGTGCCCCCGCCCTGGCAGACACTGGTGGGCGGCCCCGACCGGAGGTCGGCATGACCGGCCTCGTGACGGTACGCCGCCACCCGCCGGGCACGGCCGCCGCCCCGGCCACGGGCGGGCTGACGGTGACCCTGCGGTGGGGGGTGCGGCGGGTGACGCTCACCGCCACGCCGGGGGCGGCGGGCCCGCTGGGGGCGGCGGGCGCGCACCCCGCCGGGCCCCGCCGGCGCCCGACCGCGCTCGACGAGCACTTCGTCCTCGACACCGACAGCCGGCCGGGCAGTCCCGCGGCCGTGTACGCCGACGTGCTCACCGGCAGCCGCCTCCGCACGGCGGCCGAGGCCCGCGCGTGGCTCGCCACGGCGCTGGCCCGGCACCCCGGCGCCGCGCTCGCCGCCGTCCCGCTCGCCGAGGGCGGCTGGGCGGTGGCCGGGGCGGCGCACCCGGGCCCGCTCGTCCTGGGGCCGCCGGGCCCAGGCCCGGCCCGGGGCCCGGGGCAGCACCCGCTGCTGCCGTCGTGCCTGCACGCCTGCCTCGTCCTCGTGCCGGGCGCGACGCTGCGCGGCCTGGCCGCGGCGGCGATGACCGTCACGGACTGCCGGGGGCCGTACCCGGAGGCGTGCGGGGCGGGCTGTCCGGCGGGCTGTACGGCGCCGTGTCCGCCCGCGTATCCGGCGGACCGCCCGGCGGACCGCCCGACGTCACAGCCGGATCCGGATCCGCACCAGGCCCCGCCCCCGGACCCGCTTCAGGCGGCGCGGCCGCCCGTGCGGGCGCGGACGCATCCGTGGCCGGGTCCGCTGCTGCCGGTGCCGCGGGCCGGGGCCGCGCGGGAAGGGCGTCCCGCAGCCGGCCGGCGTCCGCGGGGCTGGTGAGCTCGTAGCGGGCCGGCGCCCGCGTGTGCGGGGCGGCCGCCGCCAGGTGGTCGCCCCACACGTGGGCGCTGTCGCCGAGCGTCTCCAGGGTGCGCGCCTGCCGGTGCGCCGCCCCGGACGCGGTGAAGACGGCGGGCGTGCCGTCCGTGTCCGCCGCCCCGCGCGGGCCCTCCCCGGCAGGGCCTGGTCGCGTGCGGCGTCGTGCGTGTCGCCGGCCGACGTGTGCACGGCGCGGGCCCGCGCGAAGCGCTCCGCGGCGCGCGCGGCGTCCCCTTCCGCGGGGGCGATCGCCGAGGACGGTACGGGCCAGGTCCGTCCCGCGCAGGTAACCGCACTGCTGCCACCGGGAGATGGCCTCCTCCAGGTACGGCACGGCCTGCCCGGGAGGGCCCGCCTCCTCCCGGTGGCAGCGGCCGACGCCGAGCGGGCGGTGGAAGGGCGGCACCGTCCAGGCCGAGTCCGGTGAGCCGGCTGCGGCTGGTGCCGACGGCGACGCTGCCCGGCCCCACCGGCAGCAGCGGGCGGATCTGCGTGGCGGTGAAGGCGTTGTCGAGCAGCACCGCGACGCGCGGGCCCGCGCGGCGGGTGCGCCACTCCGACGTCTGCTCGGCGGGGTCGGCGAGTTCGGCCCGGCGGTTCACGAAATGGCCGGGAACAGGCGGTGACTGCCGCGGCACCGCGCGCGGCGCCGGTGCGTGCGCACGCACTCCGCCGGGGACGTCCCTGGCCTGTATCGCGGGCCCTCCGAGCTGGGCATCTCCCGCGATGCGGCTGCGGTGGGTCGGGTACGGCGAACGGTCCGTCTGCGCCCCGTTGTCGGCCCGCCGGCGGTCCGGCCCACATGGAGCATGTGCGTAGCACATATGCCAAACGCCCGCACGGCGCACAGGAGACGCCCGCCCGCACGGCCCGCAGCAGCGATTCGGCCAGCCCGTCCGCGGTCTCTGGTGACCATTCGCACGTTCGTGTCATGCTCATCATCAAGGAGAACCAGCGGGGAACGAAGGACGGCCAGCCGGGGGAAGGCGGGCGCTGGTGGATTTCCGACTGCTCGGACCGGTGGCGGTGCACACCGGCGGACAACCCCTCGCGCTCGGCTCGCCCAAGGAGCGCACCGTCCTCGCCGCACTCGCCCTCGACGTCGGCCGCGCCGTCCCCATCGACACCCTCATCGGCCGCCTCTGGGACGGCGCCGTCCCGCTCCGCGCACGGGAGAACACCCACTCCTACGTCTCCCGGCTGCGCGGCAGGCTGAACAAGGCCGCCCGCACCCCCGACGCCCCGCGCATCGCGACCCGGGACCACACCTACGTCCTCGAAGCCGACCCCGCGACCGTCGACTGGCACCGCTTCCAGCACCTGCTGCGCCGCGCCGCCCAGGCCGACGACACCATCGCGCTGCGCCTCTACCGCGAGGCCGACGACCTCTGGCAGGGCGAGGCCCTCACGGGCCTGACCGGCCTGTGGCCCGAGACCGTACGGCGCTCGCTCGGCGAACGGCGGCTGGCCGCGGCGGTCTCCCGCATCTCCCTGGACCTGCGCCTGGGCCACTACCGCGCCCTCGTCCCGGACCTCGACCAGCTCGTCGCCGAGCACCCCGACGACGAGACCCTCCTCGGCCTGCTCACCCTCGCCTACTACGGCAGCGAGCGCTACACCGACGCCCTGCGCGTCTACGACCGGGCCCGGCACCTGCTCATGGAGCAGTACGGGACGCACCCCGGGGACGCCCTCAAACGCATCCACGTCGGCGTGCTGCGCCAGGTCCCCGTCACGGACCTGGTCCACGAGGCCGTCGCCCCCCGCCCCACGGTCCCGGCCGCGGCACCCCCCGGGCCCCCCGGACCGCCCGCGGAAACCGCCGCCCGGCACGTCCCGCGCAGCCTGCCGAACCAGCCGCCGCTCATCGGACGCCAGGACGAACTGCGCCTGCTCACCTCGGCGTTCACCGCCACCGTCGGCACGGCGGGCGCCGTGGTGGCCCTGGAGTCGGTCAGCGGCATGGGCGGCATCGGCAAGACCGCCGTCGCGGTGCAGAGCGCGCTGGCCCTCGCCCCGCGCTACCCCGACGGCTGCGTGTGCCTCGACCTGCGCGGCCACTCCGCCGTCCAGGAACCCATGACCGCCGCCGACGCCCTCACCCGGCTACTGCGGGAGTTCGGCACCCCGTCCGCCGAACTGCCCCTCAACGTAGGCGAACTGGCCGAGTTGTGGCGTACGACGCTGGCGCGGCGGCGGGCCGTCGTCGTCCTCGACGACGTCGCCGACGCCGACCAGGTCCGCCCGCTGCTGCCGCACGGCACACCCTCCCTCATCATCCTCACCAGCCGCCGCCACCTCACCGGACTCCCGGCCGCGCGCGCCCTCCACCTCGACGTCCTCCCGCCCGCCGACGCCGCCGCCCTCTTCCGCCGCTTCGCCGGCGACGACCGCACGTCCGACGATGAGGCGGTCGACCGCATCGTCCACCGCGCGGGCCTGCTGCCGCTGGCCATCGAACTCGTCGCCAACCGCTTCCAGGGCCGCCCCGCCTGGACCCTCGCCACCCTCCACGACCGCCTCACCGGCCCCGACCGCCTCGACCAGATCCACGACGCGGACGGCGCCGCCCTGCGCCCCGCCTTCCAGCTCTCCTACCTGGGCCTCCCCCTCCCCCAACGCCAGGCCTTCCGCCGCCTCAGCCTCCACCCGGGCCCGGACATCACCGTCCCGGTGGCCGCCGCGATCCTCAACATCGCCCCGGGCGACGCGGAAAGACTCATCGAGGGACTGCTCTCCGCGCACATGCTGCGCGAACCGGTCGCCGAACGGTGTACGTTTCATGATCTTCTGCACGAATACGCCGTGCAATTGGTGACGTGCGAGGACGACGAGCCGCTGCGCGAGCACATCGCCTTACGGCTGATCAACTATTACGTCCAGGTGGCGGACCAGGCGGATCGCGTCGCGTACCGACGCGAGGCCGCCGAATCGGAGGACGGTGCGGCATCCCCGGCGATCTTCGCCGACGCCCCCTCGGCAATTGCCTGGCTGGCGGCGGAACGGGAGAACGCCCTCGCGGTGGAACGTATGGCGGTGGCGCGCGGCCACGCCGGACTCGCCGCCCGACTCGCCTTCTCCCTCACGGGATACCTCAACGCGGAGTGCTACTGGCCCACCGCGGTGGACCTTCTCACCCGCGCGGTGACCCGGTGGCCCCCGGACGCCCCCACCGCACACCTCTGCCGCGCCCTCCTCCGCCTCTCCGACGCCCTGGCCAGCACGGGCCGGTACGACCGCGCCGCCGACGCCGCCCGCCGCGCCCTCGACCTGGCGGTGGAACTGGCGGACACGGCGGCCCAGGCGGAGGCCCTCCGGGCGGTGGGTTCGATGCACTGGCATCGCGGGGAACACCTGGACGCCCTCAGGCACTACCAGCGGGCTCTTGTCTCCGCGACGCATTCCGGAAACGCACAACTGGTCATTCGCCTGCACAACAACCTCGGCGTGGCGCGGCTCTACCTGGGGGACAACGACCGCGCCCTGGTGCATTTCCAGCGGGCCCGGAACGGTTTCGACGAACTCGGGGACGACAAATTCGCCGCGGTGGTCATGAACAACATCGGCGACCTGCTGCACAGAAAGGGCGAGCTGAATCTCGCCCGGGACGCGTTCGAGGAATCGATCGCCCTGCTGGACCGTATCGGCAACCGACACGCGCAGGCCACGGTGCGCGGCAGCCTCGCCGATCTCCTCACGGAACTGGGGGAGACGTCCGCGGCATTGGCGCTGTGCCAGGAGGCCCTTCCGGTCTACAAGTCCATGGCCGACAGCAAGGGCGAGGCCGACACCCTCATCAGCATGGGGGGCGCGATGCGCATACAGGCCGACCACGCCCAGGCCGCGTCGTGCTACTCGGCGGCCCTGCGTCTCGCCCGGAGCATCGGCGCGGCGCACCAGGAGATCCAGGCCCTGCGCGGGCTGGGCCACGTCGACTTCGAGGCGGGACGGCTCGATGCCGCAGCCCAGCACCTGCGCGCCGCACTGACCATGGCGGTCAGAACGCAGGATCTCGACGAAACCGTCGAGAGCGGAATTCTCCTGGCCACGGTTCACCGGAGGTCCGGCCTACCGCGCGAGGCCTACACGCTTTTACAACAGGCGTTCGACACCGCGCGAGCACAAGGGCATCGCGAAACGGCAAACATTGGCCAGCGATTGACGGAGCTAAGGCGGCATCTGGCATGATCCAATACGTTCCCTGAACCGCACCAATAGGCGGATCGGGAACGGCTGTTCAGCATGCCACGCACCCGAAATGCACCCGGCACCCCGCGCACGCACGCGCCGAGCCGGTGCAACAGTGCGGCCACCATCCGAAATTCGTTCGACAGGAACATAGTGAAAGCCACTTGCACCAGAGTCGCCGTCGCGTCCGCCGTCTGCTGCCTCGCATGGATGGCCGCCGGACAGACCGCCTCCGCGGCACCGTCGCAGCTCGCTCCTTCGACGTCCGCCAGCATTCCGCATATGCCAGAGGCAAGTCAAGCTGCCGTGTCCGGCTCCTTGCCGACGGTAACCGTGGCCCGGGGCGCGGCGGACATATCCCTGGTGATGCGACCGGACAAGTGCATCGTCCTGTAAGACCCCCCGGCCGGGCGGCCTCGGGCGCACCGCGCCCCGGGCCGTCCGGCCGCATTCCGCCCACCCCTACCGGAAACACCCGCACAACGGTCCGCCGGGACACATCCTGGACTTCCGGATCTGCAAATTACACAGTGTTCCTTGCCAACTTGCGTTGCCCATGGGCATATAGTGACGTGGCGTCACCGCGCGCCGCCCGAACGCCTGGCACGTACGCCTCCCGTTGAGAGGAACGCACACCGTGGCCTTACCGAGCAACGACATCCCGCGGCGGTCCGGTATCGGATCGTCCGGTACGGCGACGGCGTCCGCTTTCCGCCCCGGGGGCGGGATGACGGCGGGGCTGGGGTTCACGCTTCCCGCGCGCGGGGAGGCCATTGCCGTGGCGCGGCGGCGGGTGCGGGCGTACCTGGGTGGGGCGGGGTGCGACGGGGACACCGTGGAGACCGCGGCCCTGCTGGTGAGTGAGCTGACGACCAACGCCGTGCGGCACACCGCGAGTCCGGTCTTCGAGTGCCGGGTGCACTTCGACGGGGTGCGGGTGCGGCTGGAGGTCGAGGACCACGGCGGGACGCCGGACCGGCCGGAGCGGCGCGAGCCCGGACCGGGGGACGTGGACGGGCGCGGGCTGCTGCTCGTGGACGCGCTGTGCGCGCACTGGGGTGTGACCGAGGCCCCGTGCGGCGGCCGCATCGTGAGCGCCGAGCTCTTCCCGCAGCCGTAGGGACGCGGACGCCCCGCGCATCGGACGCGGGGCGAACAGTGCGACGGCGAGGGTGGGTTACGGCTTGCGGGCCACGCCCGCGTACATCGCGACCTCGTCGTCCCGGACGGCGTCCTCCGTGCCGGGCTCGGGGAGCCAGCGGTGGATGAGGGTGACGCCGGGGTCGGTCAACTCCAGCCCGGCGAAGAAGGGTTCGACGTCCGCGCGGGTGCTGTCGCGGACCGGCAGGCCGCGCTTGGTGTACTCGGCGGTGACGGTGGTCGCGTCGTCCGGGTCGGTGTTGGTGGTCACCGTGGTGATGGTGAGCATGCTGCCGGGGGCGAGCCGGTCGAGGTAGCGGCGGACGAGCGCGTACGCCTCCTCCTTGTCCAGGACGAACTGGAGGACGGCGATGAGGGACAGCGACACCGGGCGGTCGAGGTCGAGCGTGCCGGTGACCTCGGGGGAGGCGAAGATCGCGTCCAGGTCGTGCATGTCGGCCCGCAGGTAGGCGATGTGGCCCTCGGGCGTGCCGGTGAGCCGGGCGGCCGCGTGCACGAAGACGATCGGGTCCTTGTCGATGTAGACGACCCGGGCGGCGGGGTTCACCGCCTGCGCGACCTCGTGCAGGTTCGGCGAGGTCGGGATGCCGGTGCCGATGTCGAGGAACTGGTCGATGCCCTGCTCGGCGGCGTACCGCACGGAGCGGTGCATGAACTTGCGGTTCTCCCGCATCGAGGTGCGCAGGTTCGGCCAGCCGGCGAGCATCTGCTCGGCGGCCTCGCGGTCGACCTGGTAGTTGTCCTTGCCGCCCAGGATGAAGTCGTAGACGCGCGCGGAGTGCGCGACGCTGGTGTCGATCAGCGGCGGTCGCCCGTCCGCGTCCTCGACGTCGAGCCGGGCCAGGTCCTCGGACATGCGTGCATCCCTTCGCTGCGGGGCACCGCCCGCCCCTCCCCGGCCGTCCCGGGGAGGGGCGCGCTGAGCAGCGGCGCCGTCGTCACTGCCGATCCGTCATATAGCGGTCAGCGTAGGCGAGTTGACGTCACAGGAAGGGCGAGCCGGGCACACTGCCGCCGCTTTCACGGCGTGACGTCGTACGGGGTGCCCGCGCGCAGGCTGATCGTGCGGTGGGCGGTGGGCCAGCGGACGGTGAGGGTGGTGTCGCGGGCGGCCCGCAGCGTCGCCGCCGTCAGGGCGCCGTCCGCCCAGGTCAGGCGCTCGACGGTGACGGCTCCGTGGGCGCGCAGCCCGCTGACCGCGCCGTCCGGCCAGGCGGGCGGCAGCGCGGGGAGCAGCAGCAGGTCGGGGCCGCGCGACTGCACCAGCATCTCGGCGATCGCGGCCGTGGCCCCGAAGTTGCCGTCGATCTGGAAGGGCGGGTGCGCGCACAGCAGCGAGGGGTAGACACCGCCCCCGTCGGCGTCGCTCTCGACGGGCCGCAGCATCACGCCGAGCAGGCGGTGCGCGGCGGCCCCGTCGCCGAGCCGCGCCCACAGCGCGGTCTTCCACGCGGTGGACCAGCCGGTGCCCTCGTCGCCGCGCAGCTCCTGGCTGCGCCGGGCGGCGGCGCGCAGCCGCGGGTCGGTGAGGGTGCGGCCGGGGTGGAGCCCGATCAGGTGCGAGACGTGCCGGTGGTGCGGCTCGGTCTCGGGGCGCTCGGTGTGCCATTCGAGCAGCTCACCGCGGCTGCCGATGCCGAGCGGCCGCAGCCGCGGCAGGGCGGCGGTGAGCGCGGCGACCAGGCCGGGGTCGGCGGCGGGACCCGCTTCGGCGGCGGATTCGGTGAGGAAGCCGAACAGCTCGCGGGCGAGGGTGAGGTCCATGGCGGTGGAGCGGTCCACGGACGCGGGGCCGTCGGGGGTCGCGAAGCGGTTCTCCGGCGAGGTGGCGGGGGCGGTGACGAGGTGCCCGGCGGGGTCGTCGGGGTCCTCGTGCAGCAGTCCGAGCAGGAAGCGGGCGGCCTCGGCGGCGACGGGCCAGGCGCGCTCGCGCAGGAAGCGGCGGTCGCGGCCGTAGCGCCAGTGCTCGGCGAGGTGGAGGCTGAGCCACGCTCCGCCGAGCGGCCAACTGGACCACATCGGGTCGTCGTTGCCGTCGCCGACCGGCCATGTCGCGCGCCACAGATCGGTGTTGTGGTGGACGGTCCAGCCCTGCGCCCCGTACAGCTCGCGGGCGACCTCGCGCCCGGCGTCGGCGAGGTCGGCGACCAGGTCGAGCAGCGGCTCGTGGCATTCGGGCAGGGCGGTGGATTCCGCAGGCCAGTAGTTCATCTGTGTGTTGATGTTGACGGTGTAGTCGCAGTGCCAGGGCGGGGTGACGGAGTCGTTCCACAGCCCCTGGAGGTGCGCGGCCTGCGTGCCGGGGCGGGAACAGGCGAGCAGCAGGTAGCGGCCGAAGTCGAAGAGAACGGCGGCGAGTTGCTCGTCGCGCGGTCCGGCGTCGGAGGCCCGTAGCCGTACGTCGAGCGGGGCCGCGTCCGCGGGTCGGGTGCCGAGCCGCAGCCGTACCCGGCCCATGGCGGCGGAGTGCTCGGCGGCGTGCACGGGCAGCAGATCGGTACGGCCCCGGGCCAGGGCGACGGCCTCGGCGGCGCGTGCGAGGCATTCCCCGGGGTCGGTGCGCGGGGCCCGGTTCCAGGCGGTGAAGCCGGTACGGACGTCGACGAGGATCGTGCACCGCACGGCGTCCCGCACCCGCAGGGTCCCGTCGGCGACCTCGACCGTACCGGCGCCCTCGCCCGGCTCGCAGGACGCGCGGGCCAACGCGGCCGCCGCCATGCCGGTGTCGCCGTGCTCGACGACCGGGCGGCGCTCGGCGTCGTCGCCGACGTGCGAGGGGGCGTGCAGCAGCAGCGCGAGCCCGTCGCCGTCCACGGCCCGTACGGCATGGCGGAGTTGGGGGGTGCGCCAGCTCAGCTCGGCGGACAGGCGCCCTGCGGCGGCCCGCAGGTCGATGACCAGCAGCCCGGTCGCGGTGTCGGCGAAGACGGTCTGCTCGACGCCGTCCGTGACGTGCCGGGCCACGCCCGTGTCGAGGTCCAGCTCGCGGAAGCGGAACGGGAAGGGTGCGCCGCCCGGCCCCGTGACGCGCAGCACCAGGTCGCCGACGGGCTGGTACGCCTCCGCGCCGCGGCCCTGCGCCGCCTTCAGCCGCTCGCCCGCGGCGGTGTGGCGCCCGGCGCGCAGGTCGGCGCGGACGTCCTCGACGAGTCCCGCGGGCACGGCGGGGTGCCCGGCGGGCGGCGGGCCGGACCAGAAGGTGTCCTCGTTGAGGGAGAGCCGCTGCTCGTGCGGCGGGCCCCAGATCATCGCGCCCAGCCGCCCGTTGCCGACGGGCAGCCCGTCGACCCAGCGTGCGGCGGGGCGGTCGTACCAGACCGGCGAGGACGGCTCCGGCGTCACGTACACGGCAAACCCCTGATCACGTCAGCTCCCCAGCCGCAGGCGAGCCTACCCCCGTGATCCCGGCGGGGGCCATGGCGGAACCCCCGCCGGGATCACGTCGGTGCGCTGCTCAGGCGCCCGGACGGGCCAGCAGCAGTTCGGTGTTGTGGTCGCCGGCGGCGCCGATCTTGTCGGCGGGCGTGGCGTAGGGGTCGTTGTAGGACAGCTCGCGGTAGAGCGCCGCGAGGCCGCGCTCGGAGGTGTCGCCGAAGTCGGTCGCGTAGGGCGCGGCGGATTCGATGAGGGTGGTGAAGAGCGACAGCGTCCCGTCGCCGTTGTCGGCCACCTCGATGACCCGGGCGTGCTGCGGGAAGTCCACGTGCGAGGCGGTGTTGATCTCCCAGAAGGACCGCTCGGCCACGGCGTGCGCGTGCGGGGTGATCTGGTTCGCGTGCGTGTGCCCGTTCACCCACGCCAGGACGTTGGGGTAGCGCTGGAGCAGCGCCACCAACTCCGCACCGCTGTGCCGGGCTTCGAAGAGGTTGTACGGGTCGGGCAGCGTGTTGCCCATCGTCGTGCTCGTGTGGTGGCTGAAGACCAGCACGTACTGGTCCTGCGAGCCGCGCCGCACCACGTTGCCGTCGCTGTCGTACCAGTGCGTGCTGGTGGCCTGGAGCACCGACTCCAGCCACTTCAGCTGCGCGGTGCCGATCGAACCGTCCGCCCAGCCCGCCCGGTTGGTGGTGTCCAGGCTGACGCCGAGCACACCGGGGGCGACGGGGAAGGTGTAGTAGAGCTTGCCGCTGTCGGCCGCGGACTGCGTGAAGCCGTGCCCGTACGGACCCGAGCCGGTGTAGGCCGAGTTGAGGTGCGCGGCCGCGAACTGCTTGGGCGTGAAGGGCGCCCGGCGCGCGTCCGGGGTGACCTTGCGGACCGGGCCGGTCGCGAGCAGCGTGGCCAGCAGCGTCACGGCGGCCGCCGGGTCGTGCTGGATGGCGTCCGCGAGCTTGGCGGCGGTCGCGGAGTCCAGGCCCTCGATCTTGTTGCCGCCCGTGTAGAGGGAGCCCAGCAGCCCGAGGTCCGGCAGGGTGCCCTCGATGCTGTCGTCGTGGTTGCCGACCGTCGTGTACCAGGGCGCGCGCAGGCCCGTCGCGGTGAACGGGCGGCCCGCCGCGCTCAGGAAGCCGGGGACCTGCGGGAAGCCCTTCGTCTTGTAGTCGTCCCGGAAGGACGACTCCGGGTTCCAGTAGTTCGACGACCCGGAGTTCTGCACGCCCTCGTAGCGGCCGGTGTCACCGGTGGACGGGGTGATCGTGCCGCCGCTCATCACCGACAGGTACCAGTCGAGCTCGACGAGCTCGTGGTTGTCGGTGTTGTCGCCCGTCGCCATCACCAGCGAGAAGGGCTGCCCCGTGTACGGGCCGCCGGCCAGCGCGTTCACCCGGTCCACGAGCGAGGACGCGCCGCGTACGGTCAGGGTCTCGTGCGGGCGGTGCGCCGAGTCGATGAAGGGCGCGAGGTACTCGAACCGCACCGGGGACTCGGTGTCCGCCAGGTGCAGGTCGGTGAACTGCACGAAGGAGGCGAGGCCGGTACGGCGGTCGTCGCGGCCCGCGGCGCCCGCGGCCAGCTCCGTCCGCACCACGAGCGGCCAGCCGGGGCCGGCCCCCAGCCGCACGTACGGGCCCGTGCCCGCGGGCGTCGCGACCTGCTCCAGCGTGGTCCCCGCCACCCGCACGGCCCGCGCGGCGGTCGTCGCCAGCGCGCGGTCGTACGCGGCGGCGGACGCGTACGGGCTGTCCGCGAGGCTCAGCCCCGCGGCGACCGCCGCGGCACCACCGAGGAACGTGCGCCTGCTGTAAGAGGCCATGCCGAACTCTCCTGACGCGGTCGGGGATCCGTCCTCACCCATCCCGCCTACCGGCGGGTAATCTCCGTGCGCCAGCATCATGGCACTCCCTGGCCATGACGTGAACACGTCCTAACCAGGCGCCGTCGTTTTCCCCCCACCCCGGGTGAGCGACGCTGCGGCTGCGCCGCCGGGCACCCCCCAGGGGCGCGGGGAACTGCGCGAGCAACCCACCACCGGCCGGTGGTCCGGAGCGGACCGAACTGCCCCTTTCGGACGGTGACGACCCGCGCCCCGGTGGGGGCTTGTCGCGCAGTTCCCCGCGCCCCTAAAAACGCTCGCCCGGCGCGGCACGCGCAGCCCGAAAACGGGTCCCCGCGCGGCACGCGCAGCCCAAAACGGGTCCCCCGCGCGGTAGCGCGCAGGGTCCGAGGGGCTAGCCCTCGAACGTGAAGGACCTCACGCAGGCCGGGCCGCGCACCGTGAGGGTGAGGTCGTGGACGCCCGACGTCTCGGGCAGGTCGAGGGAGACGGAGGTCCAGTCGTACCGGGATCCGGTCACCGGGATCGGCACGCTCCCGAGGAGCGAGCCGGACGCCCGGACGTCCAGCGCGGCCTCGCCGGAGGCAAGCGCGACCTCCGCGCTGAAGCGCCGGGCCCCGCCCAGGTCCGCGGCGCGGTAGAGGAGTTCGGCCTCCCCCGCCGACGCCACCGCGTCCCCCGCGGAGCGGCTCGCGTCGACGAGCCGCGCCCCCTCGTGGTCGTCGTAGTCCACCGCGGCGACGCGGCGCCCGACGACGGTACGGGGTGCGGGCGCGGGCCCGCCGACGGTGAGCGGCGCGGTCAGCGGGAGCACCCCCGCCGACCGCCCCGCGAGGACCTCGTACGTGCCGGGTTCGACGGCGAAGCCGCCTTCCCGCACGGACCAGTGCGCGAGCACCTCCGCCGCGGCCAGCGGGAAGTCCAGCCTCGCGGATTCGCCGGGGGCCAGCCGCGCCTTGCGGTACGCGGCGAGTGTGAGCAGCGGCGCCTGGTAGGTCTCGGCGGCGGTCGCCCGTACGTACAGCTGCACGGTCTCGACGCCGTCGCGCGTACCGGTGTTGGTGACGGTGACGCTCGCGGTGAAGGTGCCGTCCTGGGCGACGGCGTCCGCCGGGACGCTGAGGTCGGAGAGGGTGAAGTCGGTGTAGGACAGGCCGTGTCCGAAGGGGTGGAGCGGCGCGGCCCGGTGGTACTGGTAGGTCCAGCCCGCCTTGATGATGTCGTAGTCCAGCCGTCCGGGCAGCGGGTCGTCGGCGCGGTACCAGGTCTGCGGGAGGCGGCCGGCGGGGTCGGCGTCGCCGAGGAGGACGGCGGCGAGCGCGTGCCCGGTCTCCTGCCCGGCGTGCGAGGTCCACAGCGCGGCGGGGACGCTGTCCTCGGCGCGGTCCACGGCGTACGGGTAGCTGCTCATGACGACGAGCACGGTCTCGGGGCGGACGGCGGCGACGGCGGCCAGCAGCCGTTCCTGCGTGGGCGGGAGGGTGATCCCGGCGCGGTCTACGGTCTCGCGGCCGTTGATGATGGGGTCGTTGCCGAGGACGACGACGGCGACGTCCGCCCGCGCGGCCGCCTCGACGGCCTGTGCGACGCCGTCCCGGACGACGGTGAGGGTGAACTGCTCGGCGTCCTCGACCCGTTCTGCGGTCATGGCGACCGCCCCGGTGGCGGCGTCCACGACCGCGTACCGCCCGCCGAGGACCGCGCGGAGCGCCAACGCGCCGCCGTCACCGACGGGTTCGAGCCGGAAGGTCTCGTGCACGTCCCACCCGGCGGGCTGCACACGGTCGGCGGCGAGCGAGGCGTCCGCGTCGACGAGCCCGGCGTAGCGTCCGGTGCGCACGTTGCGCAGGGTGAGCACGCCGAGGTCCCAGTCGAAGAGGTCGAAGAGGGCGCCCTCCGGACGAGCCCCGTCGTCATCGTTTCCGGCGGATGCCGCCGACAGCCGCGCGTCGTCCCCGTAGGCGCCGAGCAGCCCGCCCGTCGAGGCGGCCCGCAGCACCACACGGTCGACGCCCTCGATCGTCTCGGTGCTGCCGCCGACCGCCTCGACGGCCTCGCGCAGCCCGTCCGCGGCGGTCACGCGGTACGGCATCGTGCCGGCGTACCAGTCCTCGAAGAGGCTGTCCGCGAGCGGCCCGAGGACGGCGACGCGCCTGCCGTCCGCGGCGAGCGGCAGCAGCGGGCCCGAACCGCCGCCCACCGCCTCGTTCTTGAGCAGCACGACCGCCTCCGTCGCGGCCCGCAGCGCGAGCGCGCGGTGCTCGGCGGAGTCGACGACGGACCAGGGGGTGTCCGCGTACGGGCCGCCGTCCGGGTCGAACTCGCCGAGGCGGAAGCGGATCGACAGCTGGCGGCGTACCGCCCGGTCGATGTCGGCGGCGGTGAGCAGTCCGCGCTCCACGGCGTCGGTGACGCGGGCGACGGTCACGGAGGAGTCGTCGGCGTGGTCGGTGAAGCTGTCGATGCCGGCGCGCAGCGCGGCCGCGTGCGAGACGGCGTGGTCGTCGAAGTAGTGCTCGTCCTCGACGAGGTTGGACGGCGCCTCGGCGTCGCTGACGACGTACAGCTCCCGCCCGGTCGGCTCCGCCCACCGCCGCAGCTCGCTCTCCAGCAGCGGGGTGACGTGGCAGGGGCGGCCGTTGACGAGGTTGTACGCGGCCATGACGCCGGTCGCGGAGCCTTCGGCGACGGCCTGCCGGAAGGCCGCGAGGTCGTACTCGTGCAGCACCCGCGGGCGCACGCCGGAGGAGGTGGTGGTGCGGTCGTCCTCGTTGTTGTAGGCGAGGAAGTGCTTGAGGACGGGGGCGGTGCGCAGCCGCTGCGGGTCGTCGCCGGCCAGGCCGCGGCAAAAGGCGTGGCCGAGCCGCGCGGACAGCAGCGGGTCCTCGGAGTAGCCCTCCTCGTTGCGGCCCCAGCGCGGGTCGCGCAGCAGGTTCACGACGGGCGCCCAGGTCTGGAGGCTGATGCGGCCCTCGCCGAGGGCGGGGGCGCGGTGGTGGTGGTAGGCGCGCACCTCGGTCGCGGTGGCGGTGGCGATCTCGTGCAGCAGGTCGTCGTCCCAGGTGGCGCCGAGGCCGACGGCCTGCGGGAAGACGGTCGCGGTGCCGAGCCAGGCGACGCCGTGCAGTGCCTCGGTGCCGGTGCGGAAGGCGCCGACGCCCAGCCGCGGGACGCCGGGGGCGTACTGGTGCAGCATCGCGATGCGTTCGGCGGCCGTGAGCCGGCCGAGCAGGTCCTCGACCCGCTCGGCGAGCGGCAACGCCGGGTCGCGGAAGGGCAGTTGCCGCACGGCGGGGTCCACGGGCGGGTCCGCGGGCGGCTCGGCGGGCAGCTCGGCGGGCACGGAGACGGTACTCACAGCGGAAAACCCCTTGCGAAGTGCGGCGTTGGGCCGCGACTGGAGGAGGACAGGGCAGGCCGTACGGGGGCGTGCGGGTGCGGACGGCACCGGGACGTCAAAGGGACAGCGGCAGCGGGGAGCGTGCGTCCTGGGCGGCTCCGGGACGGGCGGGCCGCCGGGCGTCGCGAACGCGCCCGGCGGCTCGCGGACACACACCCGAGGTGAAACGCTTCGACGCTGACATGCGGGCCGGTGCCGTGTCAACCATGTCACGAGGAATGATCACCAAGCGCCAGGAAACCCGTTACTGTGCCCGGTTCACCGGCTCTGACCAGCTCAGATCGTCCTGACGTGGGCGAAGAGGCGAACGCCGAAAAGTTTGTGCGCAACTACTTGTCGAACGTGTAGGCCGTCGTTACTCTCACCGCAACGTCGAAGCGCTTCGATTGATGCGGACGGCATCCCCTCTCGCTTGCGACGCCCAGGATTTCTCCCACCTGCCTTGCACGACGCTCGTCACGGAACCTCTCAGGCGAAGGGCCGCCCCATCATGAGCATCGAGTTGAACCGCAGATCCTTTGTGAACGGCGCGGTCGCCGTCGCCGGAACCGCCGCGCTGTCCCCGCTGCTCGCCGCGTGCGGCGGCGGTGGCAAGAACAGCGAGACCAAGCGCAAGGGCGGTACGAACACCAAGAAGGGCGCCGCCGCGGCCCTTCCGGCGTACGTGCCGAGCACCGCCGTGCAGGCCGACATCCCCTCGGTGACCGGCGCCGCCGGGGCGGTCACCGACCCCGGCTTCCTCAAGTACCCGTCCAGCCCGGCGAAGTCGGTCGCCAACAAGCCCGGCGCGGGCGGCACGTACACCACGCTGACCCCGCTGTGGGGCACCATCCCGTCGGCGGGCAACTCCTTCTACAAGGCCATGAACGAGGCGCTGGGCGCCACGCTCACGATGAAGCCCGCCAACGGCGTCACGTACGACACGACGATCACCACGCTCACGGCCGCGAACAAGCTGCCCGACTGGGTGCAGATGCCGGGCTGGTGGAATTCCACCTTCAAGGTCGGCGAGTTGTGCGGCACCCAGCTGGCGGACCTCACGCCCTACCTCGCGGGCGACAAGGTCAAGAAGTACCCGAACCTGGCGGCGCTGCCGACCGGCGCGTGGACGGCCGGCATGTGGCAGGACAAGCTGTACGGCATACCGAGCTTCTCCACCGGTTTCGGCCTGCCCGGCCAGTTCTACTACCGGGCCGACGTCTTCGAGGCCAAGGGCATCAACCCCGACGACGTGAAGTCCGCCGACGACTTCATGAGCCTCGGCAAGGAACTCACCGACGCCAAGGGCAACGTGTGGGCCTTCGACGACGTGTGGGCCTACATGTTCCAGATCTTCGACTTCTCGCAGAAGTTCACCGTCACCGACGGCAAGCTGGTGCACAAGTACGAGCAGCCCGAGCTGCTGGAGGCGCTCAACTGGTGCTACAAGCTCGCCAAGTCGGGCTACATGCACCCCGACGCGCTGGCGGGCAACAACAACGACGCCAAGACCCGCTTCTACGCGGGCAAGGCCCTCATCAACGGTGACGGCACGGGCGCCTGGAACGGGGCCGACGCGCAGGCCGGTGTCGCGGCCGACAAGAACTTCCGGCGGGGCTCGTTCAAGCCCTTCTCGGCGGACGGCAGCAAGGCGCCGCGGCTGTTCCTCAGCGCCTCGGCGGGCGAGTTCAGCTACCTCAACGCCAAGCTCAAGCCCGCGCAGATCGAGGAGTGCCTGCGGATCGCCGACTACCTGGCGGCGCCGTACGGCACGGTCGAGTACCAGCTGGTCAACTTCGGCGTCGAGGGCACCGACTTCACGATGGGCTCCAACGGCCCGACGCCCACCAAGTCGGGCCTGGCCGACGTCCAGGCGCAGACGTACCCCTTCCTCGCGACGGGGGTCAACGTCATCAACAACCCGGACTTCCCGCAGGTCACCAAGGACCGCTGCGCCTGGAACGCGGAGGCGGCCAAGTACGCCTACAAGCCGGTGTTCTGGAACATGAACATCACCGTGCCGCAGCGCTACGCCACCGCCGACGCCGGGCAGGCCGTCGAGGACACCATCAAGGACGTCTACCACGGCATCAAGCCGGTCTCGGCCTTCCAGGACGCGGTCAGCACCTGGAAGGGCAGCGGCGGCGGCGACGCGATGGTCGCCTGGTACCAGGCGAACGTCCTCGACAAGCTCGGCACGGGCCAGTAAGGGGAATCGGACCATGGCCTCGACCGTCGCCGACCAGGGCGAGGACGAACAGCAGCACCCGGGCGACGGTCCCGAGGGCGGCGCAGCCGGGAAGCCCTCCCGGCGCGCCGCCCGGCGGCAGGCCCGGCAGGCCCTCGCGGCCCTGCCCGACCAGAACCGGCTCACCTGGCGGATCCGGCTGCGCCGCGACAAGTCGCTGATCCTGATGACGCTGCCGGCCATCGCGCTGCTGCTCGTCTTCAACTACCTGCCGCTCTTCGGCACCGTGACCGCCTTCCAGTACTACGACCCGCTGGACGGCATCAGGAACAGCGAGTGGGTCGGGCTGTACCAGTTCCGCCAGCTCTTCGGCGACCCGCTGTTCTGGCACGCGCTGGAGAACACCCTCTACATCAGCGCCGTGCAGCTCCTGCTGTTCTTCCCGATCCCGATCCTGCTGGCGCTGCTGCTCAACTCCGTCCTCAACTCCCGCCTGCGGTCGGTCATCCAGGCCATCACCTTCCTGCCGCACTTCTACTCGTGGGTGCTCGTCGTCACGCTCTTCCAGCAGATGCTGGGCGGCGCGGGCCTGCTCAACCACTTCCTGCGCCAGCACGACCTGGGCACCTGGGACGTGATGACCAACCCGCACACCTTCTCCCTGCTGGTGACCTCGCAGGTGGTGTGGAAGGACGCGGGCTGGGGCATCATCGTCTTCCTCGCCGCCCTGTCGGCCATCGACCAGAACCTGTACGAGGCGGCCGCGTCCGACGGCGCGGGCCGCTGGCGGCGGATGTGGCACATCACGCTGCCCGGCATGCGCAGCGTCATCGTGCTGATGCTCGTGCTGCGGCTCGGCAACACGCTCTCGGTCGGCTTCGAGCAGCTACTCGTCCAGCGCTTCGCCGTGGGCCACGACGCCGCCGACGTCCTCGACACCTTCTCCTTCTACTACGGCATCGGGACCCAGAACTACAGCTACGGCGCTGCCGCGGGCATCTTCAAGAGCGTCATCTCGCTGCTGCTGATCTGGGGTGCCAACAAGCTGGCCCACCGCTTCGGCGAGGACGGACTGTACCGGAAATGACGACTCTGACCGCACCCCCCGCGCGGGTGCCCGCCCGTCGGCGCAACCCGAACCGCCCCGCGTGGGAGGAGCCGCCGTCCGCCGCCGGCCAGGGCGCCAAGGGGCTCACGCTCGGCGCCGTGGTGCTGCTCATCCTGCTGCCGCTGTACTGCGTGATCCTCACCAGCTTCTCCACGCCCGGCGCGATCAACCGGGCCGGCGGCCTGGTCATCGTCCCCGACGGGCTCACGCTGGACGCGTACACCACGATGCTCAGCGACGGCACGGTGCGCCGCTCGCTGTTCGTCACGCTGGGCATCACGGTCGTCGGCACCGCGATCTCGATGGCCGTGTCGATCCTGTGCGCGTACGGGCTGTCCCGCGCGCGCTCCCTCGGCCACCGCTTCCTGCTGCTCCTGCTCGTCGTCACGATGTTCGTCAACGGCGGCCTGATCCCGACCTTCCTGGTCATCAACGGACTCGGCGGACTCGGGCAGTACTGGGCGCTGATCCTGCCCAGCGCGGTGAGCGTCTTCAACATCCTGGTGCTGCGCAGCTTCTACTCCAACACCGCGGGCGAACTCATCGACGCGGCCCGCATGGACGGCGCCAACGAGTGGCGCATCCTGTGGTCGGTCGTGCTGCCCACCTCCCGCGCGGTGACGGCCGTCATCTCCCTTTTCTACGCGGTCGGTTACTGGAACACCTTCTTCAACGCCATGCTCTACATGCCGGCCGACAACCAGAAGTGGCCGCTGCAGATGGTGCTGTACGAATACGTCAACCGGGGTATGAACATGCCGGGTCAGGTGAACAGCGGCTTCGGCGTCGCCGGCCACTCGCAGACGGCCCCGCTGTCCCTCCAGATGGCCGTCGTCGTCCTCACCCTGCTCCCCATCACCATCGTCTTCCCGTTCATGCAGAAGCACTTCGCGAAGGGCATGCTCACCGGCGCGATCAAGGGCTGACGCCGCCCCACCCCAGACAGGGCCGGTCCCGCACGCCCATCCCCCGCTGCGTGACGGGACCGGCCCCCGGGCGACACCATGGACAACCAGCGGCACGACACGAAGGGTTCACCAGCATGGTGACTTTGGCCGAGGTGGCCAAGCACGCGGGCGTCTCCGCGAGCACCGTCAGCTATGTCCTCAGCGGCAAGCGCTCCATCTCGACCCCGACCAGGGAGCGCGTGGAGAAGGCGATCAGCGACCTGGGGTACCACCCCAACGCGGGCGCCCGCGCGCTGGCCGGGAAACGCTCGCACATCATCGCGCTCGTCGTGCCGCTGCGCACCGACGTCTACGTGCCGGTCATGATGGAGATAGCGATCTCCGTGACCGTCGCGGCCCGCAGCTTCGGCTACGACGTGCTGCTGATCACCAACGACGAGGGCCCGGAGGGGCTGCGCCGGGTGGCCGCGAGCGGGCTCGCCGACGGGGTGATCCTGATGGACGTCGAACTCGACGACGCCCGCATCCCCGTGCTGCGCGAGACCGGAACGCACGCCGCGCTCATCGGACTTCCCGCCGACACCACCGGACTGGCCTGCGTGGACCACGACTTCGCGGACGCGGGCGCGCTGTGCGCCGAGCACCTCGCCGACCTCGGCCACCAGGACATCGCCTTCATCGGCTACGCCCCCGCCGTCTACCAGCGGCACGCCGGTTACGCCGAGCGCACCCTCAGCGGCTTCCGCGCGCGCGCCGCCGAACGCGGACTGCGGGTGCTGCACCGCCCGTGCGAGGGCAGTTACGAGTCCACGGCGGGCGCGCTGTCCCGGATCCTCGCCGACCGCCCCGCCACCACGGGCTTCGTGGTGCAGAACGAGGGCGCGATCGGCCCGCTGCTGAGCCTGCTGCGCACCAGCGGCCGGGTCGTGCCCGAGGACGCGTCGGTGGTGGCGCTGTGCCCCGAGCCGCTGGCCGAGCAGTATTCGCCGCGGCTCACCGCGGTGACCGGACCCGCCCACGAACTCGGACGGCGGGCCGTGCAGTTGGTGATGAACCGGCTGGACGACCGGCCCACCGCCGAGGTCAGCCTGCTCACCCCGGTGCTCACCCCGCGCGAGAGCACGGGCCCCGCGCCGGTGCGCTGAACCCTTCCCGCTCGCCCTCCACCGTCCCCGAAAGGCTTCGCCATGCCCGCTTTCCGTGCGCAACCCGCCTCTGAGGCAAGGCAGTCGGCGTCATGAGCGGGGCCACCGACGGTGTCGTGCGGCGGCTCGGCGGACGGCTCGCCTTCGGCGGGGACTACAACCCCGAGCAGTGGGACGAGGCCGTGTGGAAGGAGGACGACCTCCTGATGCGCTGGGCGCACGTCAACCTCGTCACGGTCGGCGTCTTCTCCTGGGCGCTGCTCGAACCCGAGGAGCGCCGCTACGACTTCGCATGGCTCGACGCGCACCTGGACCGCCTGCACGCGGGCGGCGTCGCCGTGGACCTCGCCACGCCCACCGCCTCGCCCCCGCCGTGGTTCACCCTCGCGCACCCCGACGCGATGCCCGTCACCGCCGAGGGCGTACGCCTCACACACGGCAGCCGGGACACCTACTGCCTGGCCGCGCCCGCCTACCGGCAGGCCTGCGTGCGAATCGCGGACGCGCTCGCGCGGCGCTACGGCGACCATCCGGCCGTCGCGATGTGGCACGTCCACAACGAGTACGCGACGTTGTGCCACTGCGACCACGCCGCCGCGGCCTTCCGGGTCTGGCTGCGCGCCCGGCACGGCACCCTCGACGCGGTCAACGACGCCTGGGGAACGGCCTTCTGGAGCCAGCGCTACGGCTCCTGGGAGCAGATCCTGCCGCCGCGCGCCACCCAGTGGCACCGCAACCCCGGACTCGCCCTGGACTACCGCCGGTTCTGGTCCGACCTCGCGCTCGACGCCTACCGCGAGCAGCGCGACGCGATCCGCGCGCACACCACGCCCGACCGTCCCGTCACCACCAACCTGATGCTGCCCGGCTACCAGGTGCTGGACCTGTGGGCGTTCGGCCGCGAGGTGGACGTCGTCGGCATCGACCACTACCCCGCCGCGCCCGGCCTCGACGCCGCCGCCGACACCGCCTTCGGCGCCGACCGCGCCCGCTCCTTCGGCGGCGGCAAGCCGTGGCTGCTGATCGAGCAGGGCGCCAACACCGTCTACACCGCCGACCGCACGCTGCCGAAGGAACCGGGCGAGCTGCTGCGGCACTCCCTCGCGCACATCGCCCGCGGCTCGGAGGGCACGCTCTTCTTCCAGTGGCGCCAGTCCCGCGCCGGGGCCGAGATCTGGCACTCCGCGATGGTCCCGCACGCCGGGCCCGACTCCCGGGTCTTCCGCGAGGTCACCGACACGGGCGCGGTGGTCGCCCGGCTCGGCGAACTGGCCGGCTCGGTCGTACGGCCGCGGGCCGCCGTGCTGCACGACTCCGACTGCTGGTGGGCGCTCGACGGGCAGGGCCTGCCCTCCGCGTCGCTGGACTACCACCGCGAACTGCGCCGCGCCCACCGCGCGTTGTGGGACGCCGGGATCACCGCGGACCTCGCCCACCCCGCCGACCCCGACCTCGGCCGCTACGAACTCCTGATCGCCCCCGCCCTGTTCCTGCTCTCCGACGCCGACGCCGAACGCCTGCGGGCGTACGTCCACGGCGGCGGCACGCTCCTCGTCCAGCACTTCGCGGGCGTCGTCGACGAACGCCACCACGCCCGGCTCGGCGGCTACCCCGCGGAGCCGCTGCGCGTCGCGCTCGGCGTACGGGTCGAGGAGCACCGCCCGCTCGCCGCCGACACGGTGGCCGCCCTGTCCGACGGCTCGCACGCCACCGAGTGGAGCGAGCTGCTGCGCCTCACCGACCCGGCCGAGGCCGTCGCCTCCTACACCGAGGGCGCGCTCGCGGGCGCACCCGCCCTGGCCCGCCACGCCTACGGCTCCGGCGCCGCCTGGTACGCCTCCACCCGCCTCGACGACCCGTCCTACACGGCCCTGATCGCCCGCCTGCTCACCGAGTCCGGTGTCCGCCCCGAGATCCCCGTCCCGCCGGGAGTCGAGGCGATCCGCCGCCACGCCCCCTCCGGCGACCGCAGCTGGCTCTTCCTGATCAACCACACGGCCGCCCCCGTCACCGTCCCCGCCACGGGCCACGACCTCCTCACCGCCCGCACCATCCCCGCCGCCGGACTCACCCTCCCCCCGGGCCGCTCGGCCGTCCTCCGCGACCACCCCTGACCGGCCGGCGCACCGCCCCGCCCCACGCCGGGACGGTGCGCCGGTCCCCCGCGGCGTGACCCGCCTCGAAGCGGTCGCCGGCATTCTCTGGCTAGGGTGAGGGGATGGACGCGCATGTGCTTGTCGTTGCCACGATGGTCTGCGAGCCGGAGGACGCCGACGGATTCGCACGGATCCTGGGCGAGTTCGGGGCGGCGTGCCGGGAGGAGGACGGGTGCCTGTCGTTCGAGGTGCTGCGGTCCGAGGAGACGCCCGGCCGGTTCGTGAGCATCGAACGGTACGCGGACGAGGCCGCGTTCGCGGCGCACCGCGCGTCGGAGCACTTCCGGGAGGTCGGGATGGGGCGGGTCATGCCGCTCACCACGGAGCGGGACGTGCAGCTGTACGTGCCCGCGGGGGACGTCACGCCCGCGGCGGGGTGAGCCGGGGCGCGGCCCTTGAGGTCGGGACCGGTGGGGGCGTTGATCGCCGGTGGAGACGGACGTAGGTTCCCTGCATGACGAACGTACGTGTCGGCGTGATGTACGACCGCGAGTGGGATCCGGCCGGGCTCGCCGGCTTCGCGCGGCAGGCGGAGGAGACCGGGCTCGACGACCTGTGGGTCGTGGAGGACCTGGGGTGGAACGGCGGTGTGTCCGCCGCCGCGATCGCGCTCGGGGCGACGACACGGATCCGGGTCGGGATCGGGATCGCGCCCGCGCCGCTGCGCAGCCCCGCCCTGCTGGCGATGGAACTGGCCACGCTGGAACGGGCGTTCCCGGGTCGGCTGGTCGCCGGGGTCGGGCACGGTGTGCCGGGCTGGATGACGCAGGTCGGTGCCGCCCCGCGGTCGCCGCTGGCGATGCTGGACGAGACGATCACGGCGGTGCGGGCACTGCTGCGCGGCGAGAAGGTCGAGCTGGACGGGCGCGAGGTGCGGCTCGACGGGGTGCGGCTGGTGCATCCGCCGGAGGTGGCGCCGCCGGTCGTCGCCGGGGTGGTGCGGCCGCGCTCGCTGGAGCTGGCCGGGAGGGTCGCGGACGGCACGCTGCTCGCCGAGGGCCACGGCCCGGACGACGTCCGTACGGCCCTGGAGCTGGCCCGCAAGGGCGGCGCCGGGGACGGCTTCGGCGTCACCGTGTACGCGGCGGGCGCGGTGGGCGACGACCCGGACCGCGCGGCGGCCGCGCTGCGCGTCTTCCTGGAGGACCACGCCTCCTGGCTGGGCCGCACCCCGGACGAGCTGTTCTCCGTCTCCGGTACGGCCGCGCAAGCCGCGGCGCGCGTGGTGGAGTTGGCGGACGCCGGCGCGGACACCGTCGTCGTCCGCGTCTTCGGCCCCGAACCGCTGCGCCAGCTGGCGGCGCTGCTGGCGGCCCGGGAGGGCTAGCCCGCGCGGGCCCTACGCCCCGATCGCCCGTACGTTGTCGGCCCCGCGCAGTCCGCCGCGGTCCGACAGCAGGCGGCGCAGGCCGCGTTCGGTGGCGGGGTCCGCCGGGGTGACGGCCACCAGGTAGTGCTCGGAGCCGTCGCACGTGGCCAGCACGTCGTAGCGGACGGACAGTTCGCCCACCACCGCGTGCCGCAGGCGCTTTGTGCCGTGGCTGCGGGTGCGGACCGTGTGGTCGTCCCACCAGGCGGCGAACTCCGGGCTCACGGAGTGCAGTTCGGCCACCAGCGCGCGCAGGCGCGGGTCGTCGGGGTGGCGGGCGGACTGGGCCCGCAGGTTGCCGACCGTCTCGCGGGCCACGCGCTGCCAGTCGAGCTGGGCGGCGCGCAGCCGCGAGCCCGGGGCGAAGAGCAGCCAGGCGGTGTTGGCAGCGGCGCCCGTGCCGAAGTCCTCGCCGAAGAGGGCGGAGGCGGCGGCGTTCCACGCCAGGACGTCCATCCGGAAGTCGACGACGTACGCGGGCCACAGCGGCATGCCGTCCAGCAGGATCCGCAGCGAGTCGGCGACGGGCACGGGCGCGTACGCGATCGGCGGCGCCTCGCCCCGCGCGACCAGGTGCAGGTGCTGGCGCTCGCTCGGTGTCAGCCGCAGGGCCCCGGCCACGGCGTCCAGCACGGCGGTGCCGGGGACGCCCACCCGGCCCTGCTCCAGCCGGATGTACCAGTCGATGCTGACGGCGGCGAGCTGCGCGACCTCCTGCCGCCGCAGTCCGGGGGTGCGGCGCCGTCCGGCGTCCGGCAGGCCCACGTCCCGCGGGACGAGCCGGGCGCGCATAGCCCGCAGGAACTCCGCCAGTTCGGGGCGCCGCGGCCCGCCGCCCCGCCCCTGCCCGCGCTCCGCCGTGCCGTTCATGCGGCCCATGATCGGCGCCGCCGCGCCCCACCGTCCACCGGGATACGCCCGGGAGCCTGGCACTGCGGATGCCAGGTTCCGCGCGGCCTTCCCCGCCCTCCCCGCACCGCCCGATCGTGGAGCCCCACCGATCACGAGCACACCGGAGGACACCATGAGGAGCAGCGCCCGTACCGCCACCGCCGTCGCGGCCGCCACCGTCGCCGTCGCCGCGGCCGGCGCCGTCACCGCGCACAGCAGTTCGCCCCGGCAGCCCGCGTACGGCCACCAGCAGATCCGCTCGGGCGTCCCGCAGGGTGCCGCGCGCTTCACCGTGACCAGCCCCGACGTGCGCGACCACGGCACCTTCCCCGCCGACACCTGGGCGAACGCCTTCGGCTGCGCGGGCGGCAACCGGCAGGTGCGGCTGTCCTGGCACGGCGCGCCCGCGGGCACCCGCAGCTACGCGGTGACGATGTACGACCCGGACGCGCCCTCGGGCGCGGGTTTCTGGCACTGGGAGACGTGGGACATCCCGGCGTCCGCGCGCGCCCTGGGCGCGACCCCGCCCGCGGGCAGCGTGGTGGGCACCAACGACGCCGGGGCGAAGGGCTATCTGGGCCCGTGCCCGCCCGCCGGGGACGTCACGCACCACTACCGGATCACGGTCTACGCGCTGGACGTGCCGTCCCTGGAGCTGCCCGCCGAGACGCCCGCGACCGTCACGACGTTCACGATGGCGGGCCATGTCGTCGGGCACGCCGACATGACGGTGACGGCCCGCCGCTGACCGCGCTCAGGGCCGCGCCGGGCCGCGGAAGGGCAGCGTCTGCCGGTAGACGACGCTCGTGGTCGTGCTGCCGAATCCGGCGAGTTCGTCCACGAGCGTCTCCAGGTGCTCCATCGAGGTGGCCGCGACCTTGAGCGTGTAGCAGTCGTCACCGGTCGTGCGCAGGCACTCCAGGATCTCCCGGCGGTCGGTGAGCAGCCGGTGCAGCGGCTGGTGGCGGTTGCCGGGGTACTTCAGGCGGACGACGGCGAGCACGGGGTAGCCGACCTTCGTGAGGTCCACGGCCGCGTGGTAGCCGGTGACGACGCCGAGGGATTCCAGCTGCCGCACCCGCTCGGTGGTGGCCGACGCGCTCAGCCCGACCCGCCGCCCCAGCTCGCTGAACGAGAGCCGCGCCTCGTGCTGGAGCTGTCCGACGATCGCCCAGTCCACGTCGTCCAGTTCATCGGGATTCCCGGCCATACGCCGATACTACCGGGAGATTCACCGCAACAGGCTCCCGTCACCACGAGAAGTCCCTTCAGTCCGGCGCATCCGCCGGGATAGCCTCGACGCCATGCAACTAGGCGTCAACGTCCCGAACTTCGGGCCGGGCACCGACCCGGGCGTGCTGCGCGAGTGGGCGAGCCGGATCGAGGAGCTGGGCTACGACCTGCTCATGATGTCCGACCACGTGACCGTCACCCCGGACGTCGCCGAGCGCTACCCCGAACCGTTCTACGACCCCTTCACGACCCTCGCGTGGCTGGCCGGCCTCACCCGCGCCGTACGGCTCGGCACCACCGTGACCGTGCTGCCCTACCGCCACCCGCTGCTGGTCGCCCGCATGGCGGAGGGCCTGCAGCAGCTCAGCGGCGAACGGTTCGTGCTCGGCGTCGGAGCGGGCTGGTCCCCGCAGGAGTTCGCCGCCCTCGGCGTGCCCTTCGCCGACCGCGGCCGCCTCACCGACGCGCACCTGGCCGCGCTGCACGAGGCGCGGCCCGGCGGCGCGACACCCGTACCGCTGTGGGTCGGCGGCAGCAGCCGGGCGGCGATCCGGCGGGCCGTCCGGCACGGCGACGCCTGGCACCCGCTGCGCCTCGCCCTGCCCCGGCTGCGCGCCATCCTCGCCGAGCACCCCGACCTGCCCGCGCTCGCGCCCCGGATCGCCTTCGACGTGACCGACGCCCCCGCCACCGGCCCCGACCGTCCCGCCGGGGTCGGCACCCTCGACCAGATAGCCGGCGACCTCGCCGAACTGGAACGCCTCGGCGCCACCGCCGTCGTCCTCGACCCGTACCACGGGGACCCGGAGCAGACCCGTACGCCCGAACCGGCCTGGCAGGCCCTCGCCGCCCTCGCCGCCCACCGGAGGACCGCCCCATGACCGACCCCTCGCCCGCCCCGGAAGCCACACCCGAGCCCACCCCCGAGCCGTCGTCCGCCCAGGACCCCGGCACCGGCTCCGACCCGGGCACCGGCACCGTCCTGACCCCCGCCGACGAGGCGCTGCTGCGGCGGGCCATCGCGCTCGCCGCCCGCGCCGTCGAGACCGGCGACGCGCCCTTCGGCTCCCTGCTGGCCGGACCGGACGGCACCGTGCTCGCCGAGGACCACAACACCGTGCGGCGCGACAGCGACATCACCGCCCACCCCGAGCTGAAGCTCGCCCGCTGGGCCGCCCGTGAGCTGGACGCGGAGGAGGCCGGCCGCACGACCATGTACACCAGCTGCCAGCCCTGCTCGATGTGCGCGGGCGCGATCATGCGCTCCGGCCTCGGCCGCGTCGTGTACGCCCTGTCCACCGGCCAGCTCGTCGCCCTCCACCCGGAGTCCGGCGCCTGGCCGACCGTCCCGCTGGGCGGCCCCGCCCTCTTCGACGAGGCCCGCGCCCCCATCGAGGCGTACTACGGCGGCGCCGCCGCCACCGGCTGATCATGCGTTTCGGGACGCCCTCGCAGGTCTGATACGCTGATCCAGCGACAACGGCCTGCGGGCGGTGCCCGGCCGGTCACGGAGGGCAAGGTCCTCCGGAGGGTCGCAAAACCCGTGCGAGAGCATGGCACCTGGTGTGTCAGACTTGTCCCGCACACAAGCAGTGCAGAGCAGTACAGCAAGGTCCTGTGGAGCAGTTTGGAGTGCTCGCCACCCTGTCAAGGTGGAGGCCGCGGGTTCAAATCCCGTCAGGACCGCTGCGGCTGGGTAGCTCAGTTGGTACGAGCGACCGCCTGAAAAGCGGTAGGTCGCCGGTTCGACCCCGGCCCCAGCCACCGCACGATGGAGGCCCCGTTCCCTGGTGGAGCGGGGCCTTCACCGTTTTCCGGCGGTACGGGTCAGCGCCCGCCCGGATGCCGGTGCCGCCACCCCACGAAGACCGCGGTCGACACCGCCGCCCACCCTGCGAGCACCAGGAACGGGAAGGCGTGCTGGTGCCCCCCGAAGTAGACGGCGGTGTGCTGCGCGTTCACCGACCCGCCCGGCGGCAGCCAGCGCCCGATCCGCCCCAGCAGCGACGGCAGCAGCGGCCACGACACCGCCCCGCCCGACGACGGATTGCCGAGCAGCACCATCAGGCCCCACGTCGGCAGCATCGCCCACCGCCCGACCAGCGTGTTGAACATCGTGAAGACCATGCCCGACGTGAACATCGTGAACGCCAGGATCGCCCACGACTCCGCGAACGGCAGCCGCAGCGCCCCCAGCCCCCAGTCCACGACCGCGGCGATCGAGAAACCGCCGAGCATCGCGTACGCCACGATGAACGCGATGCGCTCCGCGGGATTGAGGGCACGCGCGTGCACGCTGAGCTGGATCGCACCGACGAAGCCGAGGATCACCGCGGCCAGCGAGATGTAGAAGATCGCCAGCCCCCGCGGGTCGCCCTTCTGCAGCGGGTTGATGTCACTGACGGTCACCGGCACGCCGATCGAGCCGCCCACCGCGGGCGCGGTCTGCGCGAGCAGCTCGGCGACGCTCGCACCGGACGCCGACGACACGTACAGCCGCGGCGCGTCCATCGCCTCCCCCACCTCCGCCCGGCCCGGCTCGCGCAGGATCGCGAAGACCCGCTGTTCCTCCACCGCGTCCTTCGCCTGCGCGAACGTGTCGTAGTGGTGCAGCTTGAGCGACGCCCCCAGCGCCTTCTCCATCCCCGCGACGAACTCCGCGCGCTTGACCTGCGAGGTCGGGATGCCGGTGACGGCCGTCGGGATGAACCGCGGCGTCGGATTCGCCATGGCGTACGTGTACGAGCCGGCGAACAGGCCCGCGGCGGCGGCGATCAGGACGACCAGCACGCAGGCGGGCCAGAAGGGTGAGCTGCGGAGCCCCTTCCACCCCGCCGCCGCCCTCGCCCTCATACCCGCCACGCTAACCATCCCCCGCCCCCCGCGCCCCCGCAGTTACGCCCGCCGGGCGACATCCCCCACTCCCGCGCCGGGCCCCGTTTCCGCCGCCGCGGGGGCGAGCGCTTTTCGCCGCCGCGCCGGGCACGCGTTTTTTAGGGGCGCGGGGAACTGCGCGACAAGCCCCCACCGGGGCGCGGGTCGGATACCGACCCGAAGGGTCTCTTCGGTCCGATCCGGACCACCGGCCGGTGGGGGCGGGCCGCGCAGTTCCCCGCGCCCCTAAAAACGCTCGCCCCGCGGCGCAGCCGCGAGCTCACCCCCGCCACCCGGCGGAAAGGTGCCCGGCGGCGAAATGGGTTCGCTCCAGGCCCACCGCAGGTGCGAGCATGAGGACCGTATGTCTACTTACGCAACCAACGACCTGGCCCGCCGCCTCCCGGCGCTTTCGCTGCGCGACGAGCAGCGGCTCGGGCGGCGGCTGGAGGGCGTCCGGCGGATCAGGAAGGCCGAGGCGCGCGACGCCGTGCTCGCCGAGATCGACCGGGAGATCGACCGCGGGGAGCAGCGTATAGCCGCCCGCAGGGCGAATGTGCCGGAGATCACCTACCCCGCCGCGCTCCCGGTGAGCCAGAAGCGGGACGAGATCCTCGCGGCGATCCGCGACCACCAGGTGGTGATCGTCGCGGGTGAGACGGGTTCGGGCAAGACGACGCAGATCCCGAAGATCTGCCTGGAGCTGGGCCGCGGGGTGCGCGGCCTGATCGGGCACACGCAGCCCCGCCGGATCGCGGCCCGTACGGTCGCCGAGCGGGTGGCGGAGGAGCTGCGGTCGCCGCTGGGCGAGGCGGTCGGCTGGAAGGTCCGCTTCACCGACCAGGTCGGCGAGCAGACCCTGGTCAAGCTGATGACGGACGGCATCATGCTCGCGGAGATCCAGACGGACCGCGAGCTGCGCGCGTACGACACGATCATCATCGACGAGGCGCACGAGCGCAGCCTGAACATCGACTTCATCCTGGGCTATCTGGCCCAGCTGCTGCCGCGCCGCCCGGACCTGAAGGTCGTCATCACGTCGGCGACGATCGACCCGGAGCGTTTCTCGCGGCATTTCGGGGACGCCCCGATCGTCGAGGTGAGCGGCCGGACGTATCCGGTGGAGGTGCGGTACCGCCCGCTGCTCGAAGAGGGCGGCGAGGACGCGGACCGGGACCAGATCACGGCGATCTGCGACGCGGTGGACGAGCTGCAGGCGGAGGGGCCGGGCGACATCCTGGTCTTCCTGTCGGGCGAGCGGGAGATCCGCGACACGGCGGACGCGCTGGGCAAGAGGAACCTGCGGCACACCGAGGTGCTGCCGCTGTACGCGCGGCTGTCGTCGGCCGAGCAGCACCGGGTCTTCCAGCAGCACGCGGGGCGCCGGGTGGTGCTGGCGACGAACGTCGCGGAGACGTCGCTGACCGTCCCCGGCATCCGGTACGTGATCGACCCGGGAACGGCCCGTATCTCGCGCTACAGCCACCGTACGAAGGTGCAGCGGCTGCCGATCGAGCCGATCAGCCAGGCGAGCGCCAACCAGCGCAAGGGGCGCTGCGGCCGTACGTCGGACGGCATCTGCATCCGGCTGTACGACGAGGACGACTTCCTCTCCCGCCCGGAGTTCACGGACGCGGAGATCCTGCGGACGAACCTGGCCTCGGTCATCTTGCAGATGACCGCGGCCGGGCTCGGCGACATCGCGCGCTTCCCGTTCATCGACCCGCCGGACAGCCGCAACATCAAGGACGGTGTGCAGCTGCTGGAGGAGCTGGGCGCGCTGGACGCGGCCCAGAAGGATCCGCGCAAGCGGCTCACGCAGACCGGCCGCAAGCTCGCGCAGCTGCCCGTGGACCCGCGGCTGGCCCGTATGGTGCTGGAGGCGGAGCGCAACGGCTGCGTGCGCGAGGTGATGGTGATCGCGGCGGCGCTGTCGATCCAGGATCCGCGCGAGCGGCCCGCGGACAAGCAGCAGCAGTCCGACCAGAGCCATGCCCGATTCCGCGACGAGGGCAGCGACTTCCTGTCCTTCCTGCACCTGTGGACGTACGTGCGGGGCCGGCAGCGGGAGTTGTCGTCGTCGGCCTTCCGCCGGATGTGCCGCGGGGAGTTCCTGAACTACCTGCGGATCCGCGAGTGGCAGGACATCTACAGCCAGCTCAAGCAGGTCGCGAAGTCCATGGGCATCACTGTGACCGAGCCCGCGTCGGACGACGACTCGGCCGATCCGGTGCGGGTGCACCAGTCGCTGCTGGCGGGTCTGCTGTCGCACATCGGGCTGAAGGATCCCGAGGCGAAGAACGAGTATCTGGGCGCCCGCAGTGCGAAGTTCGCGGTCTTCCCGGGTTCGGCGCTGTTCAAGAAGCCGCCGCGGTGGATCATGTCCGCAGAGCTGGTGGAGACCTCCCGGCTGTGGGCGCGGGTCAACGCGAAGATCGAGCCGGAGTGGGTCGAGCCGCTCGCCCAGCACCTGGTCAAGCGCAGCTACAGCGAGCCGCACTGGGAGAAGGACCAGGCGGCGGTGATGGCGTACGAGAAGGTGACGCTGTACGGCGTGCCGCTGGTGGCGCAGCGCAAGGTCAACTACGGGCGTATCGACCCCGAGATCTCCCGCGAGCTGTTCATCCGCAACGCCCTGGTCGAGGGCGACTGGCGCACCCACCACCAGTTCTTCCAGGACAACCGCAAGCTGCTCGGCGAGGTCGAGGAGCTGGAACACCGGGCCCGGCGCCGCGACATCCTGGTGGACGACGAGACGCTGTACGACTTCTACGACGCCCGGATCCCCGAACACGTGGTGTCCGGCGCGCACTTCGACTCCTGGTGGAAGCACCGGCGGCGCGAAGAGCCGGAGTTGCTGACCTTCGAGCACTCGATGCTGATCAACGAGAACGCGGAGGCGGTCACCAAGGCCGACTACCCGGACTCGTGGCGGCAGGGCTCGCTCAAGTTCCGTGTCACCTACCAGTTCGAGCCGGGCGCGGACGCCGACGGCGTGACCGTGCACGTCCCGCTCCAGGTGCTCAACCAGGCGGTGCCGGACGGCTTCGACTGGCAGATCCCGGGCCTGCGCGAGCAGGTCGTGACCGAGCTGATCCGCTCGCTGCCCAAGCCGATCCGCCGGCACTACGTGCCCGCGCCGAACTACGCGAAGGCGTTCCTGGAGCGGGCGGTCGCCGGGCCCGACCCCCTGCCGTCCGTGCTGGCGCGGGAGTTGCAGCGGATGGTCGGTGTGCCGGTGGCCGCCGAGGACTTCGATCTGGCGAAGGTGCCGGATCACCTGAAGGTCACCTTCCGGGTCGTCGACGAGCGGCGCCGTACCGTCGCCGAGGACAAGGACCTGGAGGCGCTCAAGCTGCGTCTGAAGCCGAAGACGCGCGCGGCCATCACCAAGGCCTTCGAGCGTGCCTCGGACCCCGCGCTGGCCTCCGTGGAGCAGCGCACGGGCCTGAAGGACTGGACGGTCGGCGCGCTCCCGCGCACCTTCGAGACCCGGCGCGCGGGGCAGCCGGTCAAGGCGTATCCGGCGCTCGTCGACGAGGGCGCCACGGTCGCGGTCAAGCTCTTCGACACCGAGCCGGAGCAGGCCGCGGCGATGTGGCGCGGCACGCGCCGGCTGATCCTGCTGAACGTCCCGGTCAACCCGGCGAAGTTCGTCGCCGACCAGCTCTCCAACCAGCAGAAGCTGAATCTGTCCCGCAATCCGCACGGCAGCGTCCAGGCCCTCTTCGAGGACTGCGCCACCGCCGCCGCGGACCGCCTGATCGCCGACCACGGCGGCCCGGCGTGGGACGAGGAGGGCTATCGCAAGCTCTACGACGCGGTGCGCGCGGACCTGGTCGAGCTGACCGTCCGCACGGTCCGCCAGGTCCAGCAGGTGCTGGCCGCCTGGCACTCCTGCGAGCGCCGGCTGAAGGACACCACGAGCCCCGCGCTGCTCGCCAACACCGCCGACGTCCGCGAGCAGCTGGCGGCCCTCGTACGCCCCGGTTTCGTGACCGAGGCGGGCCTCAAGCGCCTCCCGGACGTCATGCGCTACCTGGTGGCCGCCGACCGCCGCCTCCAGCAGATGCCGACGGGCGCCCAGCGCGACGCCACCCGGATGGAGAAGGTCCGCGAGATCCAGTCGGAGTACGCCGAACTGCTGGCCGCGCAGCCCGCCGGCCGTCCCGTCCCGGCGTCGGTCCGCGACATCCGCTGGATGATCGAGGAGCTGCGCGTGAGCTACTTCGCCCACGCCCTGGGCACGGCCTTCCCGGTCTCCGACAAGCGCGTCTTCAAGGCCCTGGACGCCGCCTGGGCCTGACCGCGGCCCCTCTCGTGATCGAGTTCGACCGCACCCCCTGACCTGCTGTAGAGTCTGTTCCGCAGCGAGGTCCTGTGGAGCAGTTTGGAGTGCTCGCCACCCTGTCAAGGTGGAGGCCGCGGGTTCAAATCCCGTCAGGACCGCAAGAGTTACCGCACACGTTCGACCCGGAGACCCGGTTCCGCGAGGAGCCGGGTCTTTTTGTATGCCTTCGCCCTCCCGACACCCCCTTCCGGCGCGGGAGTTCACTACCGCACCGTACGCAAGATCCACAAGCCCGCGGCATGTGACGGGAGTCACGTGAAGTCGTTCCGGAATCACGGAACCCGACGCCCTCCGGAAGGGCGTCGATTTAATATGTGCAATGGCACCACGTCCGGGACGTGGTGCCAAGGCACGAAAGAGGGCACGAACACGGCACAAAAACGGATCGCACCGGACCCGGCGGAGTCCGATGCGATCACGGTGAAGCTGTGGTGCTGCTGTGGTCCTGCTGTGCTGCTGGTGCGGATCCGGCGGGATCCGCGTCATACGAAGCAACTGCCGAAGCACTGCTGATGGAGCCGGTGGAGCTGGGTCCCGTGGGATGCCTGATGGGGGCAGGCGATCCGCCGGGACCGGGCGCCGCAAAGGGGGACGGCGTCCAAAAGTGCCGGTCAGGCCTCGCTGCGCTGCTGCGGAATGCCCGCGAGCAGCGCACGTACCTCCGCCTCGCGGTAGCGGCGGTGGCCGCCCAGCGTGCGGATGGACGTGAGCTTGCCTGCCTTGGCCCAGCGCGTGACCGTCTTGGGGTCGACGCGGAACATGGTCGCGACCTCGGCAGGGGTGAGCAACGGCTCGGCATCAGGGGTGCGAGCGGTCATGAGCGGCCTCCTTGAGAGAACCGAACCAGCGCGGTTCTTTCCTCTGAATTCTGCACCTTGACCCGCGTTGCCCGAAATGGCAGGCGCGGGCCGAGTCGGTAATAGGACGAACGGCTTGTCCTCGGCACTACAACTACACCATCCGTCCAGCCGCGTCGGCCAAACCGATGGATTTGCCCTCTCAGGTGTTCAAGCTCGGCGGAAGCCGATGGACCGTGTCATAACGGACAGTCACGCGAGCGTGACGATCAGTCACAGGACGATCAACTGCAACATCCCCACCTTCGAATCGAGCCCGAGGCGGACCCGTTGTCCCATTTTGGCATGACAGATGGTGATCCAGGCAAGACTCCAGGTACGTGCTCTCCATCACGCTTGACCCGAAAATCCGAATCGCCCCCCGGCCGGACGCCCGAAACGTCCTCCGCCCGCAAGGAGGTTGCCCCGTGTCCGGACCGGAAGATCAGTTCGAGAACTGCAGCTCCCGCACCGCCCGCCAGCGCTCGGTCAGCCGCTCGTACGCGACGCTCGCCGCCGCCGAGTCGCCCTCGCGCAGCGAGGCCAGGCCCTCGGCGACGTCCGCGGCCGAGCGGTCCTCGGCCAGCCGCTCGGGGCCCATGATGTGGACGAGGCCCCCGTAGTCCAGCTCGACGAGCGAGCGCGGGTGGAATTCCTCCAGCCAGCGGCCGACGTCGACGAGCCCGTCGATGAGCGGGCCGCCGTCGTCCAGCGCGTCCTTGAGCACCCGCAGGCCCCGCGCCACCCGGCGGCGGGCCTGCACCATCGGGGTGCGGTAGCGCAGCAGCGGCTCCTTGCGCTCCCCCTCGCCCGCCGGCTCGTACTCCCGCTCGTCGTCCCCGACGAGGACGAACCAGCGCACGGGCACGTGCCAGGTCGCGGTGCGGATCCAGGGCCGGGCGTCGGGGTTGCGCTCGCGCCAGGAGTCGTGGTCGGCGGCGACCTGCCGGCGCACGACCGGCGGCAGCATCGCGTCCAGCACCGGCTGCGGCAGCTGCTGCCCGAAGGTCTCCAGCGCGAGCCACCCGCGCAGCCGGGTGCGCCAGGGGCAGACGTGGGTGACCCCGCCGATCTCGGCGACGAAGGCGTCGGCGCTCTCGTGCACGGGGACGGCGATCGGCGGCACGGGCACCAGGCCCGCCAGCGACTGCCGCAGCTCGTCCTGCGCGGTCCGGCAGGTACCGGCCGCGGCGTAGCGGTACCAATGGGTGCGTTCGGGCTCGGGAAAGGCCGCCAGCGGCTCGTAGACGCGCAAATAGGCCGCGTACGGGACCACTACCGGTGAACCGCTCACACCCGCTCCCTCGCGCCGCCGTGCCGCCGCGGAGTCCCCGTCGACCGTCCACGGCGTCACCGTCGATCGTCCCACGCGCCCGCACCCCCGGGACGTGATCCCGGCCACTGGCCACGCCCACGGGCGACCCCCGCGGCCCGCGCGATCCGTAGGGGGTGGTGTGGGGGCCGCGTGCCACGCCGTCGTCCCCGGGAGGGCCTACGCTGAGCCCAGCATCACGCCCTCCGCCACCCGCACGGGGGCGCGAGCCATCCGCACCACTGGGCCACCGGACTATGGGAGTCACCACCGTGACCGACGTAACCGACACCGGAAGTGTCATCGCCAAGCTGTTCCGATCGGAGCAGGGCGGACACGAGCAGGTCGTTCTCTGCCAGGACCGCGCGTCCGGCCTCCGGGCCGTCATCGCACTCCACTCCACCGCCCTGGGCCCCGGCCTCGGCGGCACCCGCTTCTTCCCCTACGCCTCCGACGAGGAGGCCGTCGCCGACGCGCTGAACCTCGCCCGCGGCATGTCGTACAAGAACGCGCTGGCCGGGCTCGACCACGGCGGCGGCAAGGCCGTGATCATCGGCGACCCGGACACCGACAAGACCGAGGCCCTGCTGCTGGCCTACGGCCGCGCGGTCGCCTCGCTCGGCGGCCGGTACGTGACGGCGTGCGACGTCGGCACCTATGTGGCCGACATGGACGTGGTCGCGCGCGAGAACCGCTGGACGACCGGCCGCTCCCCGGAGAACGGCGGGGCCGGCGACTCCTCGGTGCTCACCGCGTGGGGCGTCTTCCAGGGCATGCGCGCCGCCGCCCGGGTGCAGTGGGGCACGGCCTCGCTGCACGGCCGCCGGGTCGGCATCGCCGGGGTCGGCAAGGTCGGCAAGCACCTCGTGGACCACCTGCTGGAGGACGGCGCCGAGGTCGTGCTGACCGATGTGCGCTCCGCCGCGGTCGACGCGGTCGCCGCCCGGCACCCCGAGGTCTCGGTGGTCAGCGACGCGGAGGTGCTGGTCCGCACCCCGCTGGACGTGTACGCGCCGTGCGCGCTCGGCGGCGCGCTCGACGACAAGACGGTGGCCGCCCTGACGGCGACGGTGGTGTGCGGCGCGGCCAACAACCAGCTCGCCCACCCCGGCGTCGAGAAGGACCTGGCCGACCGCGGCATCCTGTACGCGCCCGACTACGTGGTGAACGCGGGCGGTGTCATCCAGGTCGCGGACGAACTGCACGGTTTCGATTTCGACCGGGCCAAGGCCAAGGCGACGCGGATCTACGACACGACGCTGGCGATTTTCGAGCGCGCGAGCGCCGACGGGGTGCCGCCCGCGGTCGCCGCCGACCGGCTCGCCGAGCAGCGGATGGCCGAGCGGACACCGTCGGAGGAATGGTTGCGTCCGTGAACGAGCCGGGGGTACTCGCGAGTATGCGCGAGTAGTCCGGAGTGACGCACGTGACCGAACGCACGGCCCGATAGCAAGTTGGTGCTAGAAGAAGGTAAAATCGGGCCTGACCAGGCAGGACAGGGCCTTGAACAGCCCCTGTTCCGACGCGCGTCGTGCGGGCGACGTACCGTGCGGCGTCGGAAGCAGGTACCGTTGAGGCCCTACGGGCAGGTCCTCCGCGCAGGAGGCCTTCCGCATCATGAACGCGTGTCAAGACTCGGGGCCATGAGCCCCGCCGTTAAGGGGGTCGAGCCATGGGGCGCGGCCGGGCCAAGGCCAAGCAGACGAAGGTCGCCCGCCAGTTGAAGTACAACACTGGCGGCACGGATCTTGCCCGTCTGGCTGACGAGCTGGGCGCATCGTCGTCGATGCCGGTCAATCCGGAGTCCGTCGACGACGATGACGACGACGAGCTGGACGACGACGACCCGTACGCTCAGTACGCGGATCTGTACAACGATGACGACGAGGACGAGGGCGACGAGTCCTCGGGTTCGTCGTCCGCGTCGTCGCAACGCCGTCGCGCTTGACGCGGTAAACGACACCCGCAACGGCACCATCTGCGGTGACCCGGTCGGGGGCGGTCAGCCTCCGACCGGGTTTCGTCGTGCCCGGGGTCACCCCGCGTAGTCGCCGATCATCCGTACGGCCCCGTCGCCGTCCTCCCGCGCACCGACCTCGCCGGCCACCCAGGCGTCCACCCCGCGGTCGGCCAGCACGCTGAGCGCGACCTCGACACCGCTCTGCGGCAGCACCGCGATCATGCCGACGCCCATGTTGAGGGTGCGCTCCAGCTCCGACCGCTCGACCCGGCCCTCGACCCCGACCAGGTTGAAGATCGGCGAGGGCACCCAGGTGGAGCGGTCGACGGTGGCGTTCAGCCCGTCGGGGACGACCCGGGCCAGGTTGTTGGCGAGCCCGCCGCCGGTGATGTGCGCGAAGGCGTGCACCTCGGTGGTCCGGGTGAGCGCCAGGCAGTCCAGCGCGTAGATCTTGGTGGGCTCCAGCAGCTCCTCGCCGAGGGTGCGGCCCAGCTCGGCGACCTCGCGGTCCAGCGCCCAGCCGTTGGCCTCGCTCAGCACATGGCGGACCAGGCTGTACCCGTTCGAGTGAAGCCCGGAGGACTCGATCGCGATCACCGCGTCACCCGAACGGATCCGGTCCGCGCCGAGCATCGCGTCCGCCTCGACCACGCCGGTGCCGGCGCCCGCGACGTCGAAGTCGTCCGGGCCGAGCAGCCCGGGGTGCTCGGCGGTCTCGCCGCCGACCAGCGCGCAGCCGGCCAGCACACAGCCCTCGGCGATGCCCTTGACGATGGCGGCGACCCGCTCGGGGTGGACCTTGCCGACGCAGATGTAGTCGGTCATGAACAGCGGCTCGGCCCCGCACACCACCAGGTCGTCGACGACCATGCCGACCAGGTCGTGGCCGATGGTGTCGTAGACGCCCATCCGGCGCGCGATGTCGACCTTGGTGCCGACGCCGTCCGTCGCGGAGGCCAGCAGCGGGCGTTCGTAGCGCTTGAGGGCGGAGGCGTCGAAGAGCCCCGCGAAGCCGCCGATGCCGCCGACGACCTCGGGGCGGGACGCCTTGCGGACCCATTCCTTCATGAGCGTGACGGCCCGGTCGCCGGCCTCGATGTCGACGCCGGCGGCGGCGTAGCTCGCACCGTTTGTCTCAGGCATTGCAGGCACTTTCGTGTCGGGGGATCGCGGAAGCGGCCGGGCTCACGGCCTGCGCAGGGCGTCGGCGGCGTCCGCGCCGCCCGCCAGCTCGACCTCCAGCAGCTGCTTGCCCAGCAGCTCGGGGTCGGGCAGCTCCATGGGGTATTCGCCGTCGAAGCACGCGCGGCACAGGTTGGGCTTGGCGATCGTGGTCGCCTCGACCATCGCGTCGAGCGAGATGTACGCGAGCGAGTCCGCGCCCAGCGACGCGCCGATCTCGTCGACGCTCATGCCGTTGGCGATCAGCTCGGCGCGGGTGGCGAAGTCGATGCCGAAGAAGCAGGGCCACTTCACCGGCGGCGACGAGATCCGCACGTGCACCTCGGCGGCGCCCGCCTCGCGCAGCATCCGCACCAGGGCCCGCTGGGTGTTGCCGCGGACGATCGAGTCGTCCACCACGACGAGCCGCTTGCCGCGGACGACTTCCTTGAGCGGGTTGAGCTTGAGCCGGATGCCGAGCTGCCGGATGGTCTGCGAGGGCTGGATGAACGTCCGGCCGACGTAGGAGTTCTTCACCAGGCCGGAGCCGTACGGGATCCCGCTGGCCTCGGCGTAACCGATCGCGGCGGGCGTACCGGACTCCGGCGTGGCTATCACCAGGTCGGCCTCGACGGGCGACTCGGCGGCGAGCCTGCGGCCCATCTCGACCCGCGAGAGGTAGACGCTGCGGCCGGCGATCTCGGTGTCGGGGCGCGCGAGGTAGACGTATTCGAACACGCAGCCCTTGGGGCGGGCGGGCGCGAAGCGCGAGGTGCGCACGCCCTGCTCGTCGATCGCGACCAGCTCGCCGGGCTCGATCTCCCGGACGAAGCTCGCACCGCAGATGTCCAGCGCCGCCGTCTCCGAGGCGACGACCCAACCGCGCTCCAGCCGGCCCAGCACCAGCGGGCGGATGCCCTGCGGGTCACGGGCGGCATAGAGGGTGTGCTCGTCCATGTAGACCAGGCTGAAGGCGCCCTTGATCTTCGGCAGCACCTGCGGGGCGGCGTCCTCCAGGGACAGCGGGTTGCCCTCGGCGTCGCTCTGCCCGGCCAGCAGGGCCGTGACCAGGTCGGTGTCGTTGGTCGCGGCGACCTTGGTGGCCCGGCCCGGGGTCTGCGGCAGCTCGGCGACCATCTCGGCCAGCTCGGCGGTGTTGACCAGGTTGCCGTTGTGGCCGAGCGCGATCGAACCGTTGCTGGTGGCCCGGAAGGTCGGCTGCGCGTTCTCCCACACCGAGGCGCCGGTGGTCGAGTAGCGGGCGTGGCCGACGGCGATATGGCCGGTCAGCGAGCCGAGAGAGGTCTCGTCGAAGACCTGGGACACCAGTCCCATGTCCTTGAAGACCAGGATCTGCGAGCCGTTGCTCACTGCGATGCCCGCGGACTCCTGTCCGCGGTGCTGCAGGGCGTACAGCCCGAAATAGGTGAGCTTGGCGACCTCTTCGCCGGGGGCCCAGACACCGAAGACGCCACACGCGTCCTGGGGGCCCTTCTCGCCGGGGAGCAGGTCGTGGCTGAGTCGTCCGTCACCACGTGGCACGTTGTCGAGTCTAGGGCAGGATCGCGCGTCGTCCGAACGGGGGACGGTCACGGAGTGCCGCCGAACAGGACTTCTATGCGCGTAGCGCCTTGGGGGGCACGGGGGTGTGACGTACCCCCCAAGGCGGGGCCGCCGGTCACTCATGGGGTCCTGTCCGACCGGCGAGACTTCGCCCGCATCATAGGGCTCAGGTGTTCACGCCGGGGCGGCATTGCGCAGAGCGTGTGAAGGGGCCGCCCGCCGGTGGCCGGAAGTGGCCGGTGCGGCGGCCGGGAACGATCTTGCGGGCGGCGCCGCGGGTGTGCGCGCACGGAAACGCCCGCCGGTACGGGGGTTCCGGCGGGCGTGTCTTCCGGGCGATCCCGACCGGAAGGTTCGGGTTCAGCAGTCGGCATCGCCGTTGTCGATAGTAGGAGCGCGGGCCGTGCCGCACCTAGGGAACACGGGTCTACCGGCGTAATTACGCCACCCCGGGCGGGGTGCGTTCCGGGACGATACGGACACGGCAGTGCATGACGGACGCGCCATGGACTGACCGGGCTGTCAGCGGCTGACGGTCACGGGCCGTGTCGTCCGCCGGGCGTACGCCGTCCGGGTGGACGTGCCTCAGCGCATCACCGGGAGATACGCCGCCAGGTCCGCGCGCTCACCGCTCGCGGAGACCGCCGCGTCCTCGACGGCCGCGGCCCACTGCGTCCGGCCGGTCGCCAGCCGCACCCACGTCAGCGGGTCCGTCTCGACGACGTTCGGCGGCGTACCCCGGGTGTGCCGGGGCCCCTCGACGCACTGCACCGCCACGAACGGCGGCACCCGCACCTCCACCGCGTTCCCCGGCGCCTTCGCCGCGAGGCCGTCCGCGAGCACCCGCACGGTCGCGGCGAGCGCCTGCCGGTCGAACACGGGCTCGGCGCCCGTCGCCCGCGACAGGTCGTCGGTGTGCACGACCAGCTCCACCAGCCGCGTCACCGTGAAGTCCAGCGCCCGCATCCCCCCGAACGGCTCCGGCAGCAGCCGCCCCGGCCGCAACGCCTCCGCCCGCAGCGACGGCAGCTGCTCCACCGCCGCCTCGATCGCGGCGACCGGATCCCCCATCGCCCCGGCCGTCTCCTTCGTCCCGGCGTCCAGCTGCGCCGCGATCGGCTCCGTCGCCTGCGTCCAGGCGTCCAGCCCGGTCAGCCGCCCTCCGCCCACCGGCTCCGGCTCCCCCAGCAGCACCCCGAGCACGTCGATCTGCCGCACGATGTGCGCGACCAGCAGCCGCACGTCCCACCCCGGCAGCCCGGAAGGCCTCGCGTACTGCTCGGCGTCCAGCCCCCGTACGGCGTCCCGCACGTTCCCGCTCTGCGCGAGCAGCGCCCCCCAAGTGCGGTCGGGATCGTACGCTCGCGCCCGCCGGCGCCCGGAGTTCGACATGAGCCGAGCGTATCCGCGGGGTCCGACACCCCGGGCCACCGCAGTGGCACCCCGCGGCGCCGGGGGCGCAGCCCTCAGCGCTGGCGAGGCCGCTCGAACGTGAGCAGCAGCCCCTCCACGGCCCCGGGCCCGACCCGCCCCTTCACATCACCGGACGTGATGTCCTTCAGCACCCACCCGTCCTCCGCGTGCTTGTTCAGCGTCTTCTCCAGCTTGTCGCTGTCGAGCGCGTCGCCTATCAGCGACTCACGGAAGGTGACGACCTTGTACTCGTACATGCTCTGCCTTCGGTTCGGGCGAGTGAGTGACCGGCCCAGCCAACCACGAACACCGGTGCGGTGTCAGGGCCCTTGGCCACTGCCGGGTCAGACGGCGGCAGCCGCCACCGCCCCGCCCAGCGGAATGTCCCGCATGCGCCGCAGCGGCGAGAAGAAGAGCCACAGCCCCGAGGAGCAGCCCCCGACGACGGCGATCCACAGCGTGGCCCGTACGCCCAGGACGCTGGCCAGCGCGCCCCCGGCGAGCCCGCCGAGCGGCAGGGTCCCCCAGGTGATCCAGCGCGCGGCCGCGCTGACCCGGCCGATCATGCCCGGCGGGCAGGTCGCCTGCCAGTAGCTGACCAGCGAGATGCCGGTGACGACGGAGGAGAAGGTCCAGGCGCTCCACCCGACCCCGTAGAGCACCGCGCGCGGCCCGCTGCCCGAGAGCGGGATGAGCAGTCCGGGCAGCGCGAGCACGGTCATGGCGATCCAGCTGATGCGCGCGGAGCCGACCTGCCGGGCGAGCGACTTCGCCGCCGCCCCGCCCGCGACCCCGCCGACCGCGCCGAGCGCGAGCAGCAGCCCGACCAGGCCCGGATCGACGTGCCGGGTGCGGATGAGGAAGACCGGGCCGAGCGTCTCGACCATGATGACGAAGAAGTTCGCGGTGCCGTTGAAGGCGACGGAGTTGCGCAGGATCGGGTCGCGCAGCACGTGCCGCAGGCCCTCGGCGATCTGGGCCCGCAGTGACGGCCCGCCCGCCGCCTTCTCCGGCTTCGGTTCGCGCGTGCGGATCCCGGCGAGCGTGACGGCGGAGACCGCGAACGAGGCGGCGTCCGCGACGACGGCGGTCGCGGCCCCGAAGGCCGAGACGAGCCCGGCCCCGAGCCCCGGCCCGGCGATCTGCGCGCCCGACTGGGTCGCGGCGAGCTTGCCGTTGCCGTCCATGAGCTGCTCGTCGCGCAGCAGGTACGGCACCAGGCCCTGGTAGGCGACGACGAAGAAGACGGACAGCACACCGTCCGCGAACTCGACCCCGTAGAGCTGCCCGAGCGTGAGCACCCCGCACGCGTGCGCGACCGGCACGGACCCCATGACGACCAGCAGCCCGAGGTTGCACCCCAGCATGAGCGGCCGCTTGCGCACCCGGTCCACGATCGCCCCCGCGGGCAGCGCGACCAGCAGATACGCGCACGTCCCGGCCGCCGACAGCAGCCCCACCTGCCACGCGCTCGCCCCCAGCACGACGACGGCCACGAGCGGCAGCGCGAGCACGGAGATCTGCGACCCGACCTCACTGACGGTCTGCCCGGCCCACAGCAGCGCGAAGTCCCGGTGCCTGAACAGGCTCTTCTCCTCGACAGTCACCGTCCCGATGCTGGCACCGGTGGCCGCGGCATGTCCACGGGCCGTGGTACTCCCCCCGCCGAGCCGAAAGGTAGGTACAATCAACAGAAAGTAGGTACAACTGTGGGAGGCGCCATGAGTACCGTCTCGATCAGAGAGTTCTCGTACAACCCCAGCGCGATGTTCGCCCGGGTGGAGGGCGGAGAGGCCGTCGAGGTGACGCGGCACGGCAGGGTCATCGCGACGGTGCTGCCTGGCGCGCCGCACTTCGAGCGCTACGCGCACCTCGTGGCCCAGGGGCAGATCCGCCTCAAGGCGGCGACAACCGCCGACCTCGACCGTCTGCCGGTCCACGGATCCGACAACGCCCGCTCCCCCCTCGACATCCTGCTGGCCGACCGGGAGGACGACCCGCGTTGATCTACATGGATGCGTCCGCAGTCGTCACGTTGTTCGCCGACCGCCCTTACGGTCGCGACCTGCGCGCGTACCTGAAGGGCAGACAGAACGTCCCCATGGCGACCAGCAGCATCGGCTTCATCGAGGCCGTCCGGACCCTGGACCAGTACGGCGACTTCCCCCACCTCATGCGCGACCTGGACGACCTCCTGTCCGAGATGCTCCTCACCGACGAGGTACGACGCGCCGCGGCGGCGATGCCCGGTCGTATCCGCACGCTGGACGCGATCCACGTCGCCAGCGCGCAGGCCCTCGGCGACACACTCGACGTACTCGTCAGCTACGACAAACGCATGCTGGAGGTCGCAGAGGCAGTGGGGCTGCCGACGGCGGCGCCGGGCTTCAAGTGATCGTCGACAACGGGGACATCGGCAGCGTCACGTTGGACGCCGTCCACGACGTTGACCAAGCCCCAGGCCGATGAGGCCCGTGGGGGCGGCGGCGGACCGGCTCAGGGGGCGGTCGGCTCGATCTCGCCCGCGAAGACGATGATCTGGTCGATGAGGCTGCGCCGCAGGTGGACGACGTCCGTTCCCGCGAGGCGGGGGCCGCCGTCCGGCGTGGTGAAGACCCACTGGTACCGGGCCCATTCGTCGGGCATGTCCACCGCCGAGCAGCGCACCATCGTGCCGGTCCCCGCCGGGTGGCGGCGGATGTCCAGCACGAACCGCTCGACCGCCAGGATTCCCTCGCTGCGGCCCAGCGGCCCCCAGAAGACCACGTCCGAGGTCAGGGCCTGGGAGAGCAAGGCGGTCACATAGCTGTCGTCCGAGGCGTTGAAAGCGGAGATGAACGTGTCGATCGCGGAGCGTGCGGTCTCTTCCTGCATGCCCCAGTAATACCAGCCGATTCGTGTGCGCTCGTCCCGCGAGTCACCTTCCGATCACGGTCGACCGTTCCGGTCACGGGACTAGATACGGGACTTGCGCAGCGAGTGCCACACCGCCCCGGACAGCGCCAGCGTGGACCGCGGCACCGAGAGGTGCTCGTGCTCGCGGTAGAGGCGCCAGTTGTGCTCCACCAGGGCCAGCTTGTTCGAGGACAGCGATCCGGCGCGGCCCGCGCGGTAGACGGCGAGCGGCTCCTGGAGGCCGCGGGCGGGGTGCCCGTCGCGCATGATCGACAGCCACAGGGCGTAGTCCTGGCGCTTCGGCATGTCCGGCATGAGCCTCGTGCCCAGCGCGTCGCGGTCGTACATGGCGGTCAGGGCGCCGATGTGGTCCTGCACCAGCATGTCCCGGTAGGTCACGCGCTCGCGTGCCGCGACCACGCGGCCGTTGGGCGTGAAGTCGCAGGCCTCGCCCGTGTGGTCGCCGTCGACCTTGTAGTAGGAGGTGAACGTCAGCGGGGCGTCGCCCGCGGCGGCGAAGGCGAGTTGCCGCTCCAGCTTCTCCGGGAGCCACATGTCGTCGCTGTCCAGGAATCCCACGTACGCCCCGCGGGCCCGCTCCATGGCGAGGTTGCGGGCCCTGGCCGCACCGCCCTGCTCGGGCGCGGCCCGCGGGAGCACGCGCTCGTCCTGGCGGGCCAGCTCCCGCAGCAGATCCATCGAGTCGTCGGTGGACGCGTCATCGGTGACGAGGAGTTCCACGTCCGCGTGGGTCTGCGCGAGCACCGAGCGCACCGATGCGCCGAGCGTGGCCGCGGAGTTGTGCACGGGCATCACCACGGAAACCAGCGGCACGGCGGTGCTCCTCTCCCCGATGGGTCGTCATGGACGGCGTTGGTGCCGCCGGCCAAGGCTACGCGGCGCCCCGGCGCGCTCTCACGGCCGGGCCGGGCCCGTACCCGCTCCCGTCGCGGTGATCGCGGCGGCCACCTCCTCGATGTCCTCCGGGGTCAGCCGCAGGGACGCGGCGTCACGCCAGCCGTCCACCTGGGCCGGGGTGCGGGCACCGACGATCGCGCCGGTCAGACCGGGCCACGCCAGGGCCCAGGCGAGGGCGACCTCGGTGACGCTCACCGCGTGGCGGGCGGCGATCGGGCGCAGCGCGTCGGCGAGGGCGAGGTTGGCGGGGAGGGCGGTGGTGAAGTCCGGGTGGCCGCGGCGCCAGTCGTCCGCGGGCAGACCCGCGACCCGCTCGGCGGAGAACGTGCCGGTCAGCAGGCCGGACTGGAGGGGCGAGTAGGCGATCACGCCCGTGCCGTGGGCGTGCGCCCAGGCGATCTCGTCCGCCGCGGAGCGGTTGATCGCGGAGAAGGGCGGCTGGACGACGTCCACGTGCGCGATGCGCTCGGCCGCGTCCAGCAGCGCGGGCGCGTGGTTGGACAGGCCGATCGCACGGACCTTGCCCTCGGCCTTGAGGTCGGCCATGACCTGCCAGTAGACCTCCAGCGGTGTCGGGTCCACGGGCGCGAGGGAGCCGCCCTCGCCCAGCACCTCACCCGTGTCGGGCCAGTGCACCTGGTAGAGGTCGATGTGCTCGGCGCCGAGCCGCCGCAGCGAGTCCTCGACCTCGCGCCGTACGCTGTCCGGCCGCATCGTCCGCAGGGGCGCGGCCGAGGGGTCCGCCGGGTCCCACACCAGGCCCACCTTCGTGAAGAGGTAGGGGCGTTCGGCCGGGGCGAGCCCCGCGACCGCCTTGCCGACCAGCTCCTCGGAGTGGCCGTGGCCGTACACCGCGGCGGTGTCGATCCAGTTGACGCCCGAGCGCACCGCGTGCCGTATCGCCTCGATCGACTCGGTGTCGTCCGTGTCACCCCACCCGTAGGACCAGTTGGAGCCGGAGACCGCCCAGGAACCGAAGCCCAGGCGGGAGATGTGCAGGCCGCTGCGGCCGAGCGGGACGGTGTCCATGCTGCTCATGACGGTGAACTCCCCGTGTACGCGGCCCGGTCGGCGCCGGGCCCCGGAACGCTTCCGGTCCTCCCACTCTCGCCGGGTTCGCGCCGCGCAGCCACGGCCCTCCCGTGCCTGGGCACGGCGTGACCAGGCACCGCGCGCCCACCGTCCCCCTCTCCCGCGATACTTGGGGCATGGCGATGGACCGACGGACCGAACTGGGCGACTTCCTGCGCTCGCGCCGCGCCCGGCTGCGCCCCGAAGACCTGGGACTGCCCCGGCACGGCGGCCTGCGCCGCGTCCCCGGCCTGCGCCGGGAGGAGCTGGCCCAGCTCGCCGGGGTGAGCGTCGACCACTACGTCCGGCTGGAGCAGGGCCGCACTCTGCACTTCTCGGAGGCCGTCCTCGACGCGGTCGCCCGCGCGCTGCGGCTCGACGCGGTCGAACGCGAGCACCTCTACCGGCTGGCCCGCCCCACCGCGCCCGGCGGCCCGAACCCGCACCCGCACCCGTACCCCGACGGCGTACGCCCCGGGCTGCGCCGCCTGCTCGACTCCGCCGCCGACGTCCCCGCGTACGTCATCGGCCGCGGCACCCACGTCCTGGCCTGGAACACGCTCGCCGCCGCCCTGCTCACCGACTTCGGCGCGCTGCCGCCCCGCGAACGCAACATGGCCCGCCTGGTCTTCCTCGACGAGGCGACGCGCAGCCTGTACGCCGACCGGCGCGCGAAGGCCCAGGACGTCGCCGCCTACCTCCGCCTCGACGCGGCCCGCCACCCCGACGACCCCGCCCTCGCCGCCCTCCTCGCCGAACTCGACGCGTCCAGCCCCCTCTTCCGCGAGGTCTGGTCCGAACACCGCCTCCGCGACAAGACCCACGGCGGCTACCGCTACCACCACCCCGTGGTCGGCCCCCTCGACCTCGCCTTCGAGACCTTCCGCCTCCCCGACACCCCCGACCAGGCCCTCGTCATCCACACGGTCGAACCCGACTCCCCCTCCGCGACAGCCCTGCGCCTGCTCGCAACCTGGTCCCACGAAACCGCGCGGGCCGCGCGCTGAGGCCGCCCGCTGAGGCCGCCCGCCGCTTCCCGGCGGCTGCCGGGCCCCGCGGCTACGCTCGTTCCTGAGACGCAGGGACCAGACAACCGCCGAGTGTGATCATCCGGTCACGTTCCGCCTCATTGATCCACTAGAGTGAGCGCGAAGCGTGAAGTACCGGGCACAGGGAGGTACAGGGTGACAGCTGTGGACGACCGGCCGCAGACACGGGATCACGCGCAGATGGCGACGGAGGAGTTCGAGAACCTGGCGTCCGACGCGGCGCACCGGTCCGAGGGCCTCCGCATGGAATTCCTCGGCGGAAAGGCGGTGGTCAAAGCCGTGCCGGACGGACTGCACAGCGAGATCATCCTGTGGCTCCAGCAGATCTGCATGCAGTCGCGACCCGGGATGGGCCTCTACGGGGACCGGGGCCTCGCGGTCGAGAACTACCGCAGCGGCCGGGCACGGCCCGACGGCACCCTCGCCCCGATCGGCCACTTCGTCCGGTCCGGGGAGTGGGCGGATCCGGACGGCGTGCTGATGGTCGTCGAGGTCACGTCCTTCGACCGCGACACCACGCAGCGCGACCGCGTCGAGAAACCGCGCGCGTACGCGGAGTCCGGGATCCCCGTGTACCTGCTCGTCGACCGCGACACGCGCGAGGTCACCGTCCACAGCCGGCCCGAACAGGGCGCGTACGCACTGCGGTTGACCGTCCCCTTCGGCAAGACGGTTCCCCTCCCCGAGCCCGTCGGCTTCGAGCTGGACACCCAGCAACTGCTGAGCTGGGCCACCGAGGAGGAGTGACGGCGGGCCGCTACATCTGGAGGCCCAGCACCATCCACTGCTCCGGGTTCTCGATCGGCGTGAAGCCGACCTGCGCGTAGACGCCCTGCGCGTCCGCCGTGGCCAGCAGGATGCGGCGCAGGCCGTGCGGGGCGAGGTGGTCGCGGATCGCGGCGACCAGGGCGGTGCCGAGGCCCTTGCCGCGGGCGGCGGGGTCCACGTAGACGTCGCAGAGCCACGCGAAGGTGACCATGTCCGTGATGACCCGCGCGTACGCGCACTGCTCGCCGGACGCGCTGTCGTACACCCCGAAGTTCAACGACCCCGCGATGGCCGCGTCCTGCTTCTCGCGGGCCCGCCCGCGCGCCCAGTACGCGTCCTGCGACAGCCACGCGTGCACCCGCGCGACATCGATCCGCGCGGGGTCGGCGGATATCTCGTACCCGCCCGGAAGCTCACCTTTTCCCATCCCCGCACCCAACCAGCCCGCCCCACCCCCGGGCGAGCGGTTTTCGCGGAGAACTAGGCGCTCGCCGCGCCGGGCGTGTCCGCCTCTTCCTCGTCGATGACCACACCGGAGCCGTAGGGAAGCAGCACCTTCGTATCGAGCTTCCACGGGCCGACCGCGACGGTGTCCCCGAAGACGAACGGGGTGCGCTGCGGATAGCCGGGCAGGGAGTGGACGATGCCCGTGCCGTCCCGAGGATCGACGAGCACATAGTGCGGGATTCCCATGGCGGCGTAGTCGGCGACCTTGTCGCGGTAGTCGTTCAGCGGGTTCGAGCGCGAGACGATCTCGACGACCAGCATCACCTCGCGGGGGTGCAGAGCCGATCCCGTTTCCTCAAGGGCCACTTCGGGGAAGACCATGATGTCCGGGCAGCGGAGCCTCCCGAGTCCGGCCTCCTCGAGGTGGGCGCCCGCGTGGGCGACGAAGCCGGGGTGCGTCCTGGCAACCTGCGCGTCCAGCTGGCGGCGGAGCCGTAGGACAGCGAGTTCGTGCCGCCTGACCGGCGCCATCATGACGATGACGTGGCCGTCCGCGATCTCCACCTTCCCCACCTGGGGAAGCTCGGCCAGATCCTCGGCCACTCGGCGGAGGGCGGCGTACGTCTCAGGCTCCATGTCGTCCACGTTATCCGGCAGGCGTCCGGGAAGCCCGTAACCCGTGGTGACAGCTTGTTCACTCATGAGCCGCATCCTTCAGGGCCCAGCATGAATGAATATGCCAGAAGCATATTCATTCACTCATACGAGTGAGCACCCCTCCATCCCCGGTGGTCGGACCCGCAACTCCGTTCACCGCACCCCTCATTCACGGCCGCGCTGGTCACGACGGCGGGCTGCGGGGACGGGGGCGGGGAGGTCATGCCCGCCGCCGGCACCCCCGAGGTCCCGGCGAAGCTCGTCACCGCGCAGGCCACCAAGCTCGCGAAGGCCGAAGGCGCCGCCTGAGGCGCGCAGCACGGCGGCGCGCCCCCCGTCGTGGGGGGCGCGCCGTCGGGCGGTGCGAAGGGGCGGTCAGGCCAGCAGGGACGGGATCGTGGCCTCGTAGCCGGTCCGCAGTTCGGTGAGGGGGATCGTGAACTCGCCCTGCACCTCGACCGCGTCGCCGTCGACGACACCGACGCGTGCCACGGGCAGACCGCGGGCCGCGCACATGTCGGTGAAGCGCAGTTCCTCCGAGCGGGGGACGGCGACGATCGCGCGGCCCGCGGATTCGGAGAACAGGAAGGTGAAGGCGTCCAGGCCGTCGGGGACGACGAGGCGGGCGCCGTGGCCGCCGCGCAGGCAGGACTCGGTGACGGCCTGGACCAGGCCGCCGTCCGACAGGTCGTGGGCGGCGTCGATCATGCCGTCCCGCGAGCCGGAGACGAGGATCTCGGCGAGCAGCTTCTCCCGCTCCAGGTCCACCACGGGCGGCAGCCCGCCGAGGTGGTCGTGGACGACCTGCGACCAGGCCGAACCGCCGAACTCGGGGCGGGTGTCGCCGAGCAGCAGCAGGAGCTGGCCCTGCTCCGCGAACGCCATGGGCGTGCGGCGCGTGACGTCGTCGATGACGCCGAGCACGGCGACGACGGGCGTCGGGTGGATCGCCGCGTCCCCGGTCTGGTTGTAGAGGGAGACGTTGCCGCCGGTCACCGGGGTGCCGAGCGCCAGGCAGCCGTCCGCGAGACCGCGGGTGGCCTCGGCGAACTGCCACATGACCGCGGGGTCCTCGGGCGAGCCGAAGTTGAGGCAGTCGGAGACGGCGAGCGGCTTCGCGCCGGTCGCGGCGACGTTGCGGTACGCCTCCGCGAGCGCGAGCTGCGCGCCCGCGTACGGGTCGAGCTTCGCGAAGCGGCCGTTGCCGTCCGTGGCGAGGGCGACGCCGAGGTTGGTGTCGGGGTCGATGCGGACGACGCCGGAGTCCTCCGGCTGCGCCAGCACCGTGTTGCCCTGCACGAAGCGGTCGTACTGGTCGGTGACCCACGCCTTGGACGCCTGGTTGGGCGAGGAGACGACCCGCAGCACCTGCGCGCGCAGCTCGTCGCCGTTCGCCGGGCGCGCCAGCGTGTCGGCGGTGTCGGCCTGGAGCGCGTCCTGCCAGTCGGGGCGGGCGTACGGGCGGTGGTACGTGGGGCCCTCGTGCGCGACCGACCGCGGCGGGACGTCCACGATCTGCTCGCCGTGCCAGAAGATCTCCAGCCGCGAGCCCTCCGTCACCTCACCGATGACGGTGGCGATGACGTCCCACTTCTCGCAGATCTCCAGGAAGCGCCCGACCTTGTCCGGCTCGACGATCGCGCACATGCGCTCCTGCGACTCGCTCATGAGGATCTCCTCCGGCGAGAGCGTCGCGTCGCGCAGCGGCACGGTGTCCAGCTCGACGCGCATACCGCCGGAACCGGCCGAGGCCAGCTCGGAGGTCGCGCAGGACAGGCCCGCGCCGCCGAGGTCCTGGATGCCCGCGACCAGCTTCTCCGCGAACAGCTCCAGGGTGCACTCGATGAGCAGCTTCTCCTGGAAGGGGTCGCCGACCTGGACGGCGGGGCGCCGGGACGGGCCGGTGGAGTCGAAGGTCTCGCTGGCCAGCACGGACACGCCGCCGATGCCGTCGCCGCCGGTCCTGGCGCCGTACAGGATGACCTTGTTGCCGGCGCCGGACGCCTTGGCGAGGTGGATGTCCTCGTGCTTCATGACGCCCACGCACAGCGCGTTGACCAGCGGGTTGCCCTGGTAGCAGGGGTCGAAGACGACCTCGCCGCCGATGTTGGGCAGGCCCAGGCAGTTGCCGTAGCCGCCGACGCCCGCGACGACGCCCGGGAGCACGCGCTTGGTGTCGGGGTGGTCGGCGGCGCCGAACCGCAGCGGGTCCATGACGGCGACCGGCCGCGCGCCCATCGCGAGGATGTCGCGGACGATGCCGCCCACGCCGGTGGCCGCGCCCTGGTAGGGCTCGATGTACGACGGGTGGTTGTGCGACTCGATCTTGAACGTCACGGCGTAGCCCTGCCCGACGTCCACCACACCGGCGTTCTCACCGATGCCGACGAGCAGCGCGTCCGTCTGCGGGGCCTTCTCGCCGAACTGCTTCAGATGCACCTTGCTCGACTTGTACGAGCAGTGCTCGGACCACATGACCGAGTACATGGCCAGTTCGGCGCCGGTCGGGCGGCGGTCCAGGATCTCCCGGATGCGCTCGTACTCGTCCTCCTTGAGGCCGAGTTCCTTCCAGGGCTGCGCCGCGTCCGGCGTCTCGGCCGCGTGCTGGACGGTGTCGAGGTTCTTGACGCTCATGCGCTGACCAACTTCTTGATGACCGAGGTGAAGAACGCCAGACCGTCGGTGCGCCCGGTGCCGATGAGCGGTTCGACGGCGTGCTCGGGGTGCGGCATGAGGCCGACGACGTTCCCGGCGGCGTTGCTGATGCCGGCGATGTCGCGCAGCGAGCCGTTCGGATTGCCGTATCCCTCAGCGGCTTCGCCACGGGCGAGGTAGCGGAAGACCACCCGGCCCTCGGCCTCCAGCTCGTCGAGGGTGCGCTCGTCGGCGGTGTAGCGGCCGTCGATGTTCTTGAGCGGGATCGAGATCTCCTCGCCGGCGGCGTAGTCGGCCGTCCAGGCGGTCGCGGAGGTCTCGACGCGCAGCTTCTGGTCGCGGCACACGAAGTGCAGCCCGGTGTTGCGCAGCATCGCGCCCGGCAGCAGGTGGGCCTCGCACAGCACCTGGAAACCGTTGCAGATGCCCAGCACCGGCATTCCCGCGTGCGCTTGTTCGATAACGGTCGCCATCACCGGCGAGAAGCGGGAGATCGCCCCGGCCCGCAGATAGTCGCCGTACGAGAAGCCGCCCGGCAGAACGACCGCGTCGACCTGCTTGACATCCTTGTCGCGGTGCCACAGCGGTACGGCTTCGGCGCCCGCGAGGGTGACCGCGCGCTGGGTGTCGCGGTCGTCGAGCGTGCCGGGGAATGTGACGACGCCAATGCGGGCAGTCACGACTCGACCTTTACGTCGAAGTCCTCGATCACGGTGTTGGCGAGAAAGGTTTCCGCCATCTCCCGAATGCGGGCGAGCGCGGCGTCGTCGACCGGGCCCTCCACCTCGAGTTCAAAGCGCTTTCCCTGGCGGACGTCGGAGATCCCGGCGAAGCCCAGCCTGGGCAGCGCGCGCTGCACAGCCTGGCCCTGCGGGTCGAGGATCTCCGGCTTGAGCATGACGTCGACTACGACGCGTGCCACTGGCACTCCCGGTGGTGTGGTACGTGAGGTGTCCCCCAGCGTACCCGGTGAGAAATTCTACGCGAGTAGATATGAGAGTCCGGACTCCGCCGCCTTCGGATGAGCCGCTGATCATGCATCACGTTTATGTATCGGCTGCCGAAATGCCTGGGGAAACGCGGCGGAAAATCATAGGGTCCCCGATGACGAACAGGCTTGGGATGACACAGGGCCGGGAATTATCAGTAACATCTGCCGTCCCAGCACCGCACATTCTGTGACACCGCACAGCACCGCCCTGAATGCACATTTGTCGACACCCTGCGCGTCGGTGTGCCCGCACCGGCAGGGCCGGTCGGCGGCCCGCCGCCGGGCGGACCGCCCAAGGCCCCAGCGGCGCGGCCTCGTTGCCGTACGCCGACGACGCACGAAAGGACCGATTCCTATGGCGCAACGCGTACTGGTCACCCTCGCCGACGATCTCGACGGAGGCGAGGCCGCGGAAACGATCGCATTCGGCGTCGACGGGCAGTGGTACGAGATCGACCTTTCGGCGGCGAACGCCGACAAACTGCGCAGCGACCTCGCCCCCTACGTGGAGGCCGGCCGCCGCCGTACGCTCTCCGGCCGCGCCTACAAGCGCACGCCGATCGCGCCCACCCCGGCCACCGTCCGGGCCTGGGCGCAGTCGAACGGTTTCGAGGTGCCGGCGCGCGGGCGCATCCCGAAGAAGGTCTACGAGGCCTTCAGCAAGGCGGGCTGAGGGCCCACCGGGCAGGCGGAGCCCGGTCTGCGGCAACGACGCGGCCGGGCAACGCTGATTGGACATCCACCCCCACCCTTCCGCTAGTGTGGGGATCACGCCGAGGGCGGGGGCCGAAAAGCCCAGGTCAGCGGACATCATGCGGGTGTAGCTCAGTAGCAGAGCGCCCCCCTTCCAGGGGGGAGGGGCAGTGTGCAATTCCTGTCGCCCGCTCGGATCGCCTCCCCGAGGCGTCCTGGTCACCGGCCTCCCGGCCGGAGCGACCGGGCCATCGGGTAGAGTGTTCTGCACGACCTGCGGACGTGGCTCAGTTGGTAGAGCATCACCTTGCCAAGGTGAGGGTCGCGAGTTCGAATCTCGTCGTCCGCTCCAGTCAGGCGAAGGCCCCGGTCATCACGACCGGGGCCTTCGGCGCACCCGGGGCCCGTCGCCCGGGGTCCGGCGTCCGTCGCCCGGCGTCCCGCGCCGCGGCCGGAAAGGCGTTTCCGGTCCGCTGAGCCGATCGGGTAGAGTAACGGCACCACCTGCGGACGTGGCTCAGTTGGTAGAGCATCACCTTGCCAAGGTGAGGGTCGCGAGTTCGAATCTCGTCGTCCGCTCCAGTGAAGCGAAGGCCCCGGTCGTCACGACCGGGGCCTTTCGCACGCCGTGGCGCGGGGTCACGTCCAGGGGGTCCCGGTGAGCCACTCGTAGGCCTCGATGTAACGGGCCCGGGACTGCTCGACGATCTCGGCCGGCAGCTGCGGGGGCGGGGTGTGGCCGGTGCGGTCCCAGCCGGACGCGGGCGAGGTCAGCCAGTCGCGGATGAACTGCTTGTCGAAGGACGGCTGCGCGTGGCCCGGCTCCCACTGGTCGGCCGGCCAGTAGCGGGAGGAGTCCGGGGTCAGCACCTCGTCGCCGATGACCAGGTCGTGCGGGTCCGCGCCCGGCACGTAGCCGAACTCGAACTTCGTGTCGGCCAGGATCAGCCCGCGCTCCCTGGCGATGTCGCGCGCACGGCCGTAGACGGCGAGGGTGGTCTGCCGCAGCCGGGCCGCCGTCTCCGCGCCGACCTGACGGGCGACCTCCTCGTACGACACGTTCTCGTCGTGCTCGCCGACCGCGGCCTTCGTCGCGGGGGTGAAGATCGGCGCGGGCAGCTCCGAACCGTCCACCAGGCCCTCGGGCAGGGCCAGTCCGCACACCGTGCGGTGCTCGGCGTACTCCAGCAGGCCCGAGCCTGTCAGATACCCGCGGGCCACCGCCTCGACCGGCACCATGTCCAGCGCGCGGCACACCATCGTGCGCCCCTCCCACTCCGCGGGCGCGCCCGCGGGCAGGTCGGTGGACAGGACATGGTTGGGCACCAGGTCCGCGAGCTGCTCGAACCACCACAGGGACAGCTGGGTCAGCACCCGCCCCTTGTCCGGGATGTCGGTGGGCAGCACCCAGTCGTAGGCCGAGATACGGTCGCTGGCGACCATCACCAGATTCCCGTCGGCGTCCCGGTACAGCTCACGCACCTTGCCGGTGTGCAGATGGACCAGTCCGGGTACCTGCGCGGGCTCCGGCTTGTCGACGAATCCGGGCATGGGTCGTCCTCCCCAAATAGGTGGTTCAGCCCCCGATTCTCGCGTACAGGAGGGGATGCGGCGCGCGGGGGCTCACCGCCCGGGGTCAGTCCCGTTTGCAGATACGGTCCAGCAGATTGGCCGTCGCCCGCTGGACCCGCGCGTCCACGTGCCCCGGCCGGTCCAGCGCCGGCGACCACGCGAAGGTGCCCGACGCGAAGACGTACGCCCCGCTCGGCGCCCGGTACAGCGACGTCTCCTGGTGCCGCCGCCGCCCGTCCGCCGCCTCGTACGGGGAGTGCGCGAGCAGGATGCGCTCGGTCGACTCCGGCAGCGGGACCCGCGGGAAGTAGCGGTCCGCCTCACCCGCCACCAGGTCCTCGATCTCGTCGCCCTCCCCCGCGCCCGTCGCCTCCCACAGCCAGTGCGAGGCGTTCCGCACCACCAGCGGCGACGGCTGCGGCACCCGGCCCGCGTACTGCACGCCCATCACCAGCTGCTCCGGCTCCCCCAGCTCCCGCCACAGGCTCACCTTGCCGCCGCGCCCCTCCCCGCGGTGCTTGCGGCAGCTCAGCAGCCGGTCCGGCTCCCCCGACGCCGACGCGGACAGCTCCACCTGCCAGTACATGGTGTTCGCCGACAGGAAGACCAGCGAGGTGCCCAGGTCCCGGGCCCGCTCCACCGCCCGCCGCATCGGCGCCGACCAGTACTCGTCGTGCCCGGGGAAGACCAGCCCCCGGTAGAGCGCCGGATCCACCCGCCCCGCGTGCAGGTCGCGGGCGTCCGCGTACGCCAGGTCGTAGCCGTGCCGCTCCGCGAACCGCACGAAGTCGTAGGCGTGCCCGATGTGCAGCGGCAGGCCCGCGCCCGCGTACGGGCGGTCGAACGACACCGTCCCGGCCGCGTCCGCCTCGCCCAGCAGCCGGCCCTCGCCGTCCCACGCGTGATACAGGCTCGCGCCCGTCCGGCCGTCCTCCGGATACAGGTTGTACGCCTGCCACGTCACGTCCGGGAGCAGCAGCAGCAGATCCGCGGAGGCCGCGGGATCGCGCACCGTGAACGGCACATGGCTGCGGTAGCCGTCGGCCGTCGTCAGCACCGCGACATACGCGCCCGTCCGCCAGTTCGGCGGCACCTGGAGCCGCCACGACTGCCACCAGTGGTGGCACGACACCGTACGGCCCGCCGCGAGCGGCGCCGGCTGCACGATCCCCGACAACCGCGGGCTCGCGCTCACCAGCGCCGCGCCGTCACCGCCGTAGTGCCCGATCCGGTACACGTCCACGGTGAACTCCTGCGGCGGATCCACCGTGATCCGGAAGTCGAGCGCACCGCCCGGCGCGACACCCCCCGCCGACGCGAACCCCTTGATCTGCCGCCGTACGTCGTCCGCCATCCGCGGCCCCGGCAGATGCGGCCGCCTCGGCGCCTCACCGCTGCTCGCGGCGAGATCGACGTACCACGGCACGGCCGGCTCGCCGCCCTCCTCGCGGTCCGCGTACTCCGACTCCCCGCGCAGCCACGGCAACGGCCCCTGCCCGAACGGGTCCGACACCCCGTGCGCCAGCGCCCCGGACTCCCACCGTCTGATCCGATCCGCCCCCACAGCCCAGCCTCCGTCCCCGCCGGTCGCCCTCTCCTCCTCCGCCGGACGCCCCGTCCCTCGCGTACTCCCCGCGGTCCCCGTCCCGGGCGGAGACCGGGGCAATGGTGCGGTGTGCTCTGACCAGCACATCACAGGATGCGGTGTTGTGGTTACGTTTCGTGCTGAATTTCGCCCTGGGGGGTGGGCTTTCCGCTGCGCCGGGCGGGCGGGTGCGCTCCGGGGCGCGGGGTGCGGCGGGGGTCAACCGGCCGTGACGGCCGGGGTCTTGCCCTGGTCGGCGGCGGGCCGCGGACCGGCCTTCTTCAGCGGGACCTCGACGACGAGGAGGGCCGCGACGAAAGCGAGCGCGCACAGGATCGCGGCGGTCGCGAAGATGTGGCCGGTGCCGGTGGTGACCGCGTCCAGGTAGGCGTCGTGCGCTCCGGCCGGCAGGTGCCGCAGGGCGGCGGGGTCGGCCCCGGCACCCGCGGGCACCGCGGGCCGGACGGCGCGGGTGAACAGCGAGCCGAAGACGGCGACACCGAGGGATCCGCCGAGCGTGCGGAAGAGGTTGACCGAACTCATGGCGGCGCCCATGTCGCGCAGCGGCACGCTGTTCTGCGCGATGGTGCCCGCCATCTGCAGGGTGAAGCCGAGGCCGATCCCGACGAGGACCATGTAGGCGCAGGTCAGCCACGAGGACGTACCGGTGTCCATGGTGGCCAGCAGCCCCAGGCCCGCGGTGAGGAACACGGCCCCGAGGACGGGGAAGACCTTGTACCTGCCGGTCGCGGACATGATCTTGCCCGCGACGGTGGAGACGATCACCACGGGGATCATCATGGGCAGCATCAGCAGCCCGGAGTCGGTGGCGGACGCGCCCTGCACGGTCTGCTGGAACAGCGGCAGGTACAGGCCCGCACCGAACATGACGACACCGGCGACGAGGATCATCACCATCGCCAGCGGGTAGTTGCGGTGGTTGGTGAACACGCTCAGCGGCAGCAGCGGCTCACCGGCCCGCTTCTCCACGGCGACGAACGCGACGAGTCCGAGCACGGCGGCCACACCGAGGCCGACGACCTGCCAGGACCCCCACGCGTAGGTCGTGCCCGCCCAGGTGGCGGCCAGCACGATCGCGGTGATGGCACCGGTCAGCAGGGCGATGCCCGCCCAGTCCATCCGCGCCTCGATGCGCCGGGCGGGAACGTGCAGGGTCCGCCACAGCCATCCCAGGGCCACCAGGCCGAGCGGCAGGTTGAGGTAGAAGGCCCAGCGCCAGTCGAAGTGGCCGGTGACGAAGCCGCCGAGCAGCGGGCCGCCGACCGTGCCGATCGCCATGACGGAGGCGGTCATGCCCTGGTACCTGCCGCGCTCGCGCGGCGGCACGAGGGCGCCGATCAGCGCGAAGGCGCCCGCGCCGATGCCCCCGGCGCCGATGCCCTGCACGACCCGGAAGGCGATCAGCTCGGTCATGGATCCGGCCGCGCCGCACAGCGCCGATCCGACGACGAACACGGCGATGGACGCCAGGTACAGGGGCTTGCGCCCGAACAGGTCACCGAGCTTGCCCCAGATCGGGGTGGTGACGGCGGTGACGAGCGTGTAGCCGGTGACGACCCAGGAGATGTGCTCCAGGCCGCCCAGATCGCCGACGATCGTCGGCATCGCGGTGCTGACGACCATGTTGTCGAGCATCGAGAGCAACATCGCGAGCATGACGCCGAGCAGTACCCAGCGCACGTTCCTCGGCACGGTGCCGGGCTGCGCGGGGGCGGGGGACGCGGTCGCGGACATGGCGGATCACCCCTTTCGGGGGTCGGGATTCGGGAGGTGGGGGCGGTCGGGCGGTGCCTCGACCCGCCTCACCAGAAAAGCACACCGACACAACAAGTGCAACTGTTGCACTTTTGCAGTCGGGCAACCGAACGGTATGATCGACCCCATGAGCAGCCCCGAGACCGGCACAGCGACGACGCCCCCGGGCCGCCGCGAGCGCAAGAAGGCCGCCACCCGCCAGGCCATCGCGGACGCGGCACTGCGCCTGTTCCTGGAGCGCGGCTACGACGACGTGGGTATCCGCGAGATCGCGGACGCCGCCGACGTGTCCACCACCACGCTGTTCAAGCACTTCCCGGTCAAGGAAGCCCTGGTCTTCGACGAGGACGAGGAGCAGGAGGCCCGCCTGCTCGCCGCCGTACGCGACCGCCCCGCCGGACAGTCGGTCCCCGCGGCCCTGTGCGAGCACGCGCTGCACTACCGCATGGCGGCAGCCGGCAGCGACGCCCGCTTCACCGCCTTCTTCGACCTGGTCGACAACACCCCGGCCCTGCGCGACTACGTCCAGGCCATGTGGCTGCGCCACACGGCGGCCCTGGCCGCGGCTGTCGCCGAGGACTGCGGCCTGCCCGCGGACGATCCCGCCTGCACCGCGCTGGCCCACTTCGCCCTGGAGGCCCCGCGCGCCGCCCGCGGCCACGACGACCCGCGCGCGGCCGTCGTCCGCGCCTTCGACCTGCTCGAACGCGGCTGGCTCGGCGTCGGCGGACGAGAGCCTAGGTGAGGCGGAGGGATTCCTCCGGGCGGACGCCGAGCGCGGAGAGCCAGGCCCGAAGGGGGGCGGCGTCGCCGTTCTCGACGAGGCGGAGGACGGGCCATCCGAGGTCGCCGCGACGGGCACCGTCGACCACCAGGGCCGGGCCGTCGAGCCAGTCGAGCCCCGCACCCGCACCCGCCGTGTCCACCGCGGCACAGCACACGATCGCCGTGACATGCTCGGTCAGCAGCTCGCGCCCCGTCCGCGGCGGCAGCAGCTCGTACACGGGCGTGTCCCCGGACGCCGGGACGGACCCCGCCGTCTCGTCCGCGGCGACGAGTGCCCCGATGCGCGCGGCCAGCTCCTCGCTGCCCCCGGCGGCGAGCCGGTCGATGACGCGGGCCAGCGTCGCGCTGCCGGGCTCGGAGTCAAGCAGCACCCCGCGGCCGCGGGCCGAGGGCCCGTACTCGGAGGCGGCGCCCGCCGGGGCCGTCCGCCGCCCCGGCCGCACCTCGTCCAGCACGCGTATCAGCCGCGCGGCCTCCATGCGCCAGATGCGGTCGACGACCTCGTCGGGATAGCGGGCCCAGCTCACCGGCGCCCAGTCGGGCCCGGCACACCGGGCGCCGCCGTGGAAGAGCCGGGCCGCGAGCAGCGACACCGCCTCGTCCACCACACCGGGCTCCTCCAGCAGATCGCACGCGGGCCGCTCGCCGAGCCTGCTCTCGAAACCGTCGGCCAGCCGGTCCCGGCGGGACAGCTCGGTGAGGGCGGCGACCACCCCGGCGTCCAGCCGGGAGGGCCAGCGGCCCATCCGCCACGCGGGCAGCGCGACCCGGGTCAGCAACCGGTCCCAGCCCGCGTACGCGAGCCCGACCTGCTCCTGCGCGACGATCCGCAGCCCGTAGTCCACCGCCTGCGCCCGCTCGGACGCCCCCGCGGCCACCCCGCGCTCCATCTCCGCGACATGCGCACGGCACCCGCGCAGCAGCAGCAGCGCCGACCAGCCCAGCACCCCGTACGCGGGCCGCAGCAGCACCGACCGCTCGCGCCGGCCCTGCCCGGCGACCGCCACGGCGGCGTCCAGCCCGCGGACGAAGCGGCGGGCGGCGAATATCTCCGGATCGGCCGCCGCACCCGTACCCGCGACCACCGGCGCGAGCAGCGCGCGCAACTCCGCGACCCGCATCCACCACAAGAACGGCGAACCGATCACCAGCACAGGAGCGGGCCGCCGCTCCACCGCGCCCGAAACCGGCCTGCGATCCTCCAGCCAGCTGTCGCAGTCCGGCGTCAGCTCTATGCCCGACGGGGCCGGCACCTGAAGCGTCTCCGCCAGGTCGGCGACCATCCGGTGCAGGTCAGGGGCGGCGGTCTCCGACACGGGCACCGCCGGGCTCACCGCGGGCCGGGCCCGCACGATCACCGCGGCCACAGCCGCGGACACCGCCAGCACGACGAGCGCCACGCCCGTCACGCCCCAGCGGACCCCCTCCCACCCGGCACCGGAAAGACGGCCGGTCGCGGCGGCGGCGTGCAGCAGCACGGCGGCGGCCGCGGGCAGCAGGGCCGCGGTGAGCGCGGCGCCGCGCACCCGCAGGACCGCGAGGGCGCGGGCCCGCGCGAATGCCTCGCCTGCTTCTCCGGCCATCGGGCGGCTCACCCCCTGCGCGTCGGCGACCGCCCCGGTGACGGCCTCCCCCCACTGTCGCACCGCCCACCGACATCGCAATGGCCGTACGGCTGTTTGCCGCAATGTCCTGCGGTGCGCCTCCGGCACCCTAGTTCGCCCCTCCCGAGCGGGTCAGCCATACGGCCGACCCATCACTCCTTGGAGTGGCTTCCCCCGGGCTGCCCCACCGCCTGGGGCGCCCTGGGGATACGTCGGCGGCTTTCCCGCCACGGTGGTACCCGCGCCTGACGGCGCGGGGTGTTTCCCACCCGCACCACCCGTGCGGCATGGACGTCGGCTTTCCGCCCCCCTGCGGGGCACATTCACCGTCGGCGGCGAACCGCAGTCCCCGAAACATCCACCCCCACCGGCGGGCAGCCGCTGAACCGGCGTGGAGGGGGACGGTGCGGGGTGCCCCCGCAGGAATGCGCTGGGAGGGGCTCAGCCTCTACGTAGGGGGGTGAAGGCGCATTCCGAGGAGGTGCCCCGTGGCGGCCCCCGCCCCAGCAACGGCGCCGCCGCGACAGGGGCGCGAGGAACTGCGCGAGCAACCCACCACCGGCAGAAGGTCGCGCGGCGAACCGCGAGAGGCACCCCGGAGCGCCCCCCACCTCACCCCGCAGCCGCGGACTCCGCGATGTCGGAGCGGTGGTGCGCCCCGTCGAGCCGCACCGCGGCGACCGCCGCATAAGCCGAGGCGCGCGCGGCGCCCAGATCCGTCCCGGTCGCGGTCACCGACAGAACGCGACCGCCCGCACTGACCACACCCCCCTCCGCGTCGAACCGCGTCCCCGCGTGCAGGACGTACGCGGCGTCGGACTCCGCCTCGGCGAGCCCGGTGATGGGGTCGCCGACGCGGGGCGTGCCGGGGTAGTTGTGGGAGGCGATCACGACGGTGACGGCCGCGTCGTCGCTCCACCGCAGCGCGGGGTACGCGGCGAGCTGCCCGGTCGCGGCGGCGCGCAGCAGCCCGGCGAGGGGGCTGCGCAGCCGCGCGAGGACGACCTGGGTCTCGGGGTCGCCGAAGCGCGCGTTGAACTCGATGACGCGGACGCCGCGGGAGGTGATGGCGAGCCCGGCGTAGAGGAGGCCCGCGAAGGGCGTGCCGCGGCGGCGCATCTCGTCGACGGTGGGCTGCAGGACGGTCCGCTCGACCTCGTCGACGAGTTTGGGGTCGGCCCACGGGAGCGGCGAGTACGCGCCCATGCCGCCGGTGTTGGGGCCTTCGTCGCCGTCGAGGGCGCGTTTGAAGTCCTGGGCGGGCTGGAGGGGGACGACGGTGTGGCCGTCGGTGACGGCGAAGAGCGAGACCTCGGGTCCGTCGAGGTATTCCTCGATGACGACCCGGCCGGAGGGCGCGGCGACGCAGGCGAGCGCATGCTCGCGGGCCGCGGCGGCGTCGTCGGTGACGACGACGCCCTTGCCCGCGGCGAGCCCGTCGTCCTTGACGACGTAGGGCGCGCCGAAGGCGTCGAGCGCGCGGTCGATCTCGTCGGCGGTGGCGCAGACGTAGGAGCGCGCGGTGGGCACACCGGCCGCGGCCATGACGTCCTTGGCGAAGGCCTTGGACCCTTCGAGCCGGGCGGCTTCCCCGGAGGGGCCGAAGCAGTCGATGCCGCGGGCGCGGACCGCGTCGGCGACTCCGGCGACGAGCGGGGCCTCCGGGCCGACGATGACGAAGTCGGCGCCGAGGTCGGCGGCGAGCGCGGCGACGGCGGCGCCGTCGAGGATGTCGACCGGGTGCAGCTCGGCCACGTCCGCGATGCCCGCGTTGCCCGGGGCGCAGTGCAGGGACGTGACGTCGGGGTCGAGGGACAGGGAACGGCACAGGGCGTGTTCGCGGGCTCCGCCGCCGATGACAAGGACCTTCACGCGCACCAGGGTAGTGGCCCGCACCGGCACCGCCGACCTCACTCTTTCGGGCGACCGCCGTCCGGGTCCCACACCTGCTCACGCAGCCCGCGGGGGCGGAAACCCGGGATCGTCCCCGCCGGGCCCCGGCGTTCGGCGCTAAGAAGAGAGCTTCGTCACTTCAGGTCACGGAGCGGTGCGAGGGAGCGTGCGGTGGGGCAGCAGGACATGCATCCCGAGGAGTCCCCTCGGGAGGAGCCTGAACGGCGGGCGCTGCACCCCCGGCACGACCCGTACGACGAGCGGTACGAGGGGCCGTACGACGAGCGGCGCGAGCCGTACGACGAGCGGCCGGAGGAGCCGCGCGACGCGGTGGAGGGCCCGGCGTACGGGCCGCCGGGCGGTGGCCGGGTGCGCCGCGAGGACCTGCGGGCGCTGCCCTTCCCGCGCGGGGACTGGGGGGAGCCCGCGCAGCGCCTGGACGAGCTGTACCGGTGGGCGGAGTGCGGGGCGCTGCGCACCGCGGACTGGTATCTGCGGGACCGGGTGTGGAAGCGCCGCGGGGCGCGTCTGCTGCGCTGCGGGGCGGCGGCGTTCGCCGCGGTGGGTGCGGCGCTGCCGCTCGCGGAGCTGGCGGGGGCGGGCGGGTCGCCGGTGGCGTGGGGGTATCTGGCGCTGCTGCTGGCGACGGTGTGCGTGGCCGCGGACCGTGTGCTGGGGCTGACGGCGGGCTGGATGCGGGACGTGGGCACCGCGCAGGGCGTGGAACGGCGGCTGGAGCAGTTGCGCTTCGACTGGGCGTCGGAGAGCGTGCGGGAGGTGCTGGGCCCGGCGGAGGGCACCGCGGGGGAGGCGGCTGAGCGCTGTCTGGCGATCCTGCGGCGCTTCTGCGACGACGTGGCGGACCTGGTCCGTATGGAGACGGCGGACTGGATGGTGGACTTCGGCCCGGGGTCGGCGGGGACGCCGCTGCGGACGCAGTCGCCCGCGTGGACCCCGGCCCGTACCGAGCCTCCGCCGCCGCCGCGCGTGCCGCATCCCAGTGCCCGGCCGACCATGCCGCGTCAGCGTCCGCCGGAGAATCCGCGGCCGTGACCGGCCCGGCGGTCCGCCGGGCCGGTCACGGGGGTGCGCTCAGCTGAAGACGATCATGGAGCCCTGGCCGAGCGAGCGGGTCGCCGCCGCGTGCAGGCCGAGCCAGACGTGGTGCTCGCGTGCGAAGGGCCCGGCGGGCGGTTCCGCGCCGGTGAGGGCGGGTTCCTCCAGCGTGGTGTGGCGCTCGGGCGGCGCGGGGGCCTGCGGCGGGTTGGCGGGGTCGATGCCGATCGCGGGCGCGACGAACTCCAGCTCGCGCAGCAGCCCGTGGCTGGAGCCCAGCGGGCCGCCGCTCTCCAGCAGTTCGTCGTTGACGACCGGGTGCGGGAAGTCCAGCGGCACGTAGGCGCCCGCGTGGTCGTAGTGCCACACCAGGTGGGAGGCCTGCGCGGTGCTCTCGAACATCTCCAGCAACTGCTCGTAGTCCCCGCCGAGTTCGTCGACGGGCGACACTTCGAGCCCTTGCAGGCTCAGCAGGTAGGCGCGGCGCAGGAAGTGCAGCGCGTCGTAGTCGAAGCAGGCGATGGGGGCGACGTCTCCGGACAGTCCGGGCATGTACGCGTAGACGGGCACGGGCGGCTGTCCGGCGTCGCCGAGTGCCTTGTCGTAGCGGGCGAGTTCCTCGGAGAAGGGGTTTTCCGGGCTGTGGCAGAGGACGTCCACCAGCGGCACCAGCCACAGGTCGCAGGCCACGTACGAACTCCATCCGGTCGGGGGCGTACAGCGTAAGTCGCCCGTGCCGGTCGCGTCAGGAGCGTGCGGGCGCCAGCTTTTCGAGCAGGGCGCGGGTGTGCGCGTTGGACTCCGCGGTGAGGGCGTGGACGGCGGCGGTGTCGCCCTGGGCGACGGCGTCGACGAGGGCGACGTGCCCGGCCCAGCAGACGCCCGCGGGGTCGGCGAGGGCGCGCAGGTGGGGGACGGCGTAGATCCACGTCTGGGTGCGGATGCGGTCGAGGAAGTCGCAGATGTGCGGGTTTCCGCGGATCGCGGACAGCTCGCGCCAGAAACGCAGGTCGCAGCCCGCGAGGACGTCGAGGCTGCCGGCCTGGGCGGCGTGCGCGGCGGCCTCGGCGCGGCGGCGGACGGAGGCCAGGACGTCGGCGGGGACCTCGCCCATGCCGCGTTCCCGGCCGGCCAGCTCGCGAAAGAAGGCCTCGACGACGAAGGCGCGGGCCTCGGTGAGGGAGCGGAAGTCGGCGGCGCTGAACTGCCGTACCTGGAAGCCGCGGTGCTGCTCGACGTCGAGCAGGCCCTGCGCGGCCAGGTCGACGAGCGCCTCGCGCACCGGGGTCGCGGACACCCCGTACAGCTCGGCGATCTCCTTGACGGTGAAGTGCCGGCCTGCCTGGAGGCGGCCGGTGAGCACCTCGTCGCGCAGGGCGTCGGCGATCTGCTGGCGCAGGCTGCTGCGCCGTACCGCCGCGGCCGGGCCGCCGGTCTCCGGCATCCCCGCCTCCTCACTCGCCGTGCTCGCCGTACTCGCCGTGCTTGTCCGCGCTCGCCGTGCCTGTTCGCGCTCGCCGGACGCGTCCTGCCCGCGGGCCGCGGTCGCTGCGGCGCGCGGTCCCGCAGGGGGACACCTTAGGCGAGGCCCGGCGGTGCCGCGCGCGGCCTCCGCACCTCCGTACGAAGTTTCGTACGCATATTCTTCGCTCTGGCAGGGGGGTGGCGCGCGCACGTCACGTCGGGGCGGAGACGGGGGAACACGCATGGTCGACCAGCTCAGAGCGGACGATCCGCAGCGGATCGGGGCCTACCGGCTGCTCGGCAGGCTGGGCACCGGCGGCATGGGCCGGGTCTTCCTCGCGCGTTCGGAGCGCGGCCGCACGGTCGCGGTGAAGCTGGTGCGCCCCGAACTGGCGGCGCAGGAGGAATTCCGCGGCCGTTTCCGCCGCGAGGTGCGCGCGGCGCTGCGGGTCGGCGGGACATGGACCGCGCCGGTGCTGGACGCGGACACCGAGGCGGAGATCCCCTGGGTGGCCACCGGTTATGTGCCGGGGCCCTCGCTGCACCAGGTGATCAAGGACTACGGGCCGCTGCCGGAGCGCTCGGTCGCGGTGCTCGCCGCGGGGCTCGCGCACGCGCTGACCGACATCCACACCGCGGGTCTGGTGCACCGCGACCTCAAGCCGTCCAATGTGATGATCACGATCGACGGCCCCCGGGTCATCGACTTCGGCATCGCCCGCGCCCTGGAGACGGTCGCCGACGGCAGCGGCTCGATCACCCACACCGGCGCCATGGTCGGCTCCCCCGCCTTCATGTCGCCCGAGCAGGTGCGCGGCGACCGTGTCACCCCGGCCTGCGACGTCTTCTGCCTCGGCTCCGTGCTGGCCTACGCGGCGACCGGGCTGCAGCCCTTCGGGGCGGCGAGCAGCGGGGTGCACGCCCAGATGTTCCGCATCGTGCAGGAGCCGCCGGACCTGACCGCGGTGCCGGAGGGCCTGCGCGCCCTGGTCGCCGCGTGCCTGACCAAGGACCCGGCGGACCGCCCCTCCCTCACCCGGGTCCTGGAGCTGATCGACGGCGCGCGGGGCGGGGCGGCGGCGCAGGAGCCCGACGCGGGGAGGGCCGAGCCGTGGCTGCCGGGCGCGATCGTGGCGCAGCTCGGGCGGCACGCCGTCCAACTGCTGGAGCTGGAGCTGGAGGCCGAGGCCGAGTCGGGGGCGGAGCCCGGGGCGGCGGCCACGGCGGCGGGCCGGACGGGTGCGCAGGCCCCGCCCCCGGAGCGCACCCCGCCGCCCGCGCCGGAGACAGTCGCACCGCCCGCTCCCGTGGCCCCGACCGCCGTGCAGGCCCCTGCTCCCCCGCCGCAGCCGCGGCGTGGGCGGCGCGGCGCGCTGGTGGCCGCCCTGGCGCTGCTCGCGGTCGCGGCGGGCGGCGCCACCGCGTACGTCCTGGTCCAGGGGAAGGGGCACGGCGCGCAGGGTGCGCCGCCCGCGACCGGCGCGCCGACCGCCGGGACCTCGTCGGCGGCGCCCGTCGTGACGTCGGTGTCCGGTGGCACGCCGAGCGCGTCGCAGGACCCGTCGCCCGCCGCGACGGACGGCGGGGACGGCACCGTCCGTGTCGAGCCGCCCGCGGACCTCGTCGGCACCTGGCAGACGTCCTACGGCACGGCGGCGGGCGTGACGGACTCGCGCACGCTGGTCATCGGCCCGGACGGCACGGTGACCCTCAACGGCGACCGCACGGACGGCGTCCACACCCTCTACCAGTGCCAGTGGCTGATGACGGTGACGGACGCGGGCTCGCCGGTCCGGCTGAGCCCGTCGTCGGTGGTCTCCGGCAAGCCCGCCGCCTCCTGCTCCCCGGGCAGCGCGACGACCCTCGTGCTGGAGGACGCCACGCACCTCAAGCGGCTCGGTGTGGCGGGCGAGAAGCACCCGCCGGTCTACAAGAAGCAGCCGGACGCGTAGCCGGGCAGCGGTAAGCCCCGCGCACCTGGTGCGCGGGGCTTACCGGAAGGGCCGTCAGACGCGGCTCACAGGAACGAGTTGATCTCGATCGTCTCGGTCCGGCCGGGGCCGACGCCGATCGCGGAGATCGGCGCCCCGGACATCTCCTCCAGCGCCTTGACGTAGCTCTGCGCGTTCTTCGGCAGGTCGGCGAAGGTCTTCGCCTTGGTGATGTCCTCCGACCAGCCCGGCAGGTACTCGTAGACCGGCTTGGCGTGGTGGAAGTCGGTCTGGCTGTAGGGCAGTTCCTCGACGCGGCGGCCGTCGATCTCGTAGGCGACGCAGACCGGGATCTGCTCCCAGCCGGTGAGGATGTCGAGCTTGGTCAGGAAGAAGTCGGTCAGGCCGTTGACGCGGGTGGCGTAGCGGGCGATCACCGCGTCGAACCAGCCGCAGCGCCGGTTGCGTCCGGTGGTGACGCCGAACTCGTGGCCCACCGTGCGCAGCCGCTCGCCGTCCTCGTCGAACAGCTCGGTGGGGAACGGCCCCGAGCCCACGCGCGTTGTGTAGGCCTTGAGGATGCCGATGACCCGGGTGATCTTCGTCGGGCCCACACCGCTGCCGGTGCAGGCGCCGCCGGACGTCGGGTTGGACGAGGTGACGAAGGGGTAGGTGCCGTGGTCGACGTCCAGGAGTGTGCCCTGGCCGCCCTCCATGAGCACGACCTTGCCCTCGTCCAGCGCCTGGTTGAGGATCAGCGCGGTGTCCGCGACGTAGTCCTTGAGCAGTTCGGCGTAGCCGAGGTACTCCTCGACGACCTGCTCGGTGCTGATCGCGCGCCGGTTGAAGATCTTCACCAGGATCTGGTTCTTGTCCTGGAGCGCCGCGTCGACCTTCTGCTGGAGGATCGATTCGTCGAACAGGTCCTGCACGCGGATGCCGACGCGGTTGATCTTGTCCGCGTACGCCGGGCCGATGCCGCGCCCGGTGGTGCCGATCTTGCGCTTGCCCAGGAAGCGCTCCGTCACCTTGTCGATGGTCTGGTGATAGGGCGTGATCAGATGGGCGTTACCGCTGATCAGCAGTTTGGAGGTGTCGACACCGCGCTCGCCCAGCCCGCTCAGCTCGGAGAGCAGCACGGCCGGGTCGACGACCACCCCGTTGCCGATCACCGGAGTGCAACTGGGCGAGAGGATCCCGGAGGGGAGGAGGTGGAGTGCGTATTTCTGGTCGCCGACAACGACGGTGTGTCCGGCGTTGTTGCCGCCCTGGTAGCGGACTACGTAGTCGACGGAGCCGCCGAGCAGGTCGGTGGCCTTCCCCTTGCCCTCGTCACCCCACTGAGCACCGAGCAGCACAAGTGCGGGCACAGGCGTACACCCCTTCCGGGCGGGGCATGTCCAACGTGCAGAGCCGTCGAAACCTGCCCCGGAATAGACGAAGCCCCTGACGCAAAGGCGCAAGGGGCTCTTGCACCGAGATTTTACCTGAGGAAGGACCAAGGTGTCGGCTCACCCTCCTGGGCATCCCCCGCCGGACTCCGTCCGGAGGTCGGACCTGCTGCTGGTCGTCGATCCGGCAGCGCGGGCGGCCGATGGCGAGTCCGTCCGAATTGCGAGAGATGTTCTTTTCGCGGGAGCCGCGTCGGTGAAGATCGTCTTCCCGGAGTCCGACGAGGAGGCCGAACGCGCCCTCGCCCACCGCGGGCGGCGCCGCCCCGTCCTGCTCGGTGACGACCTGGCCCTGCTGCGTACCGTACGGGCCCTGCACCGCGACCGCACCCTGCACGAGGCGCCGCTCGCCCTGGTGCCGATCGGCCAGCGCTCGGCGCTCGCCCGCGGCCTCGGCGTGCCCGGCGACGTCCCGGCCGCGGCCCGCGCGGTGCTGGACGGCTCCCACCGCGAGCTCGACCTGCTGGTCGACGAGAGCGGCGGCATCGTCCTGGGCGCCCTCAGCATCCCGTGCGGGGCGCCGCTCCCGCAGACCACCGCGCACTGGTGGACGCCCGTCGAGAAGACCGCCCGCCAGCTCGTGCGCACCCTGACCGCGCCGATACCCGCGGGCGGCCACCACCCGCCGCGGCAGCGGCTGCGCGTGGAGGCCGACGGGGTGCTGCTGGCCGATCTGGACCAGCCGGTGCAGGAGGTGTCCGTCCGCCCGGCGCCGGCCGGTCTCGCCGAGGTGTGCGTACGCCGCCCGGAGGGCGCGGGGCCGGTACGGGCGCGGGCCCGCACCGTCACCGTCTCGGGCCGCGACTTCCGCTACCGGGCCGACTCCGCCGTGACCGGCCCCGTCCGCACCCGCACCTGGACGGTCGAGCCCGCGGCCTGGCGGCTGACGGTGCCGCGGCACTGAGCCGCGGGGGCGTCAGGCCTCCTCGCGCCGCCCCTGCTGCTCGTGCCAGCGGTCGAGCAGGGCGACCAGCTCACGCTGGAGGAAGACGAAGAAGTCGGCGGTCTCGGCGAGCCGCCGCCCGGCCGGGCTGTCCTCGCCGAGGCTGTGCACGCCCGAGCGCAGCGTGGCCTCCCAGCGGCCGAGCATCTGCTCGCGGCTGGTGAAGGTCTCGAACCACTGGTCGCTGTGCAGCCGGTACAGCTCGCGCCGTGAGCCGGGGTGCCGCTCGCGGCCGATCAGCCCGGTCTGCGCGAGGTAGCGCACCGCGCCGGACACGGCCGCCGGGCTGACCAGCAGCCGGTCGGACAGCTCGGCCGAGCTGAGCGCGCCGTCCGGCGAGGCCAGCAGGGCGGCGAAGATCCGGGCGGGCATGCGCGGCATCCCGGCGTCGGCGAGCTGCCCGGCGAACCGCTCCACGAAGGCCGCCGCCTCCGGGTCCAGCCCCTCGCCGTCCGCCGCCGCCTCCTCTTGCGGGACCACGGGCGCGGCCGCGTCGCCCGCGGCGCCCTGCGGGCCGTCAAAAGTCCGTACTGGTTCCTGCTGCACCGTCCGCCTCCCGCTCCGGGCTCTGCTCCGAAAGTTTAACCCTTTCGTGAACTTCACAAATTTCTGAAGATAGCGTAGATTCCGAAGCATGAACCGGGCAATTCACGTGGCCGGACTGGTCAAGACGTTCGGCCGCACCCGCGCACTCGACGGGCTCGACCTCACCGTCGCCACCGGCGAGGTGCACGGCTTCCTCGGGCCCAACGGGGCCGGGAAGTCCACCACCATCCGCGTCCTGCTGGGCCTCATCCGGGCCGACGGCGGCACCGCCCGCCTGCTGGGCGGCGACCCGTGGCACGAGGCGGTCCCGCTGCACCGGCGCCTGGCCTACGTGCCGGGGGACGTCACGCTGTGGCGCAACCTCAGCGGCGGCGAGATCATCGACCTCTTCGGCAGGCTCGGCGGCGGCGCCACCGCCGCCCGCAGGAACGAACTGCTGGAGCGCTTCGAGCTGGACCCGACGAAGAAGGGCGGCGCCTACTCCAAGGGCAACCGGCAGAAGGTCGCCCTGGTCGCCGCCTTCGCCTCCGACGCCGAGCTGATCGTCCTCGACGAGCCGACGTCGGGCCTGGATCCGCTCATGGAGGAGGTCTTCCGCGACTGCGTGCGCGAGGCGCGCGACCGCGGCGCCACCGTGCTGCTGTCCAGCCACATCCTGGGCGAGGTCGAGGCGCTGTGCGACCGGGTGAGCATCATCCGCGCGGGCCGCACCGTGGAGTGCGGCGCCCTCGGCGAGCTGCGCCACCTCACGCGCACGACGGTGACGGCCGAACTGGACCGCGTCCCCGACGGCCTCGCCGACCTGCCCGGCGTGCACGACACGACGGTCGACGGCTGCCGCGTCACCCTCACCACCGACAACGACCGGCTCGCCGACCTGCTGCGCACCCTCGCCGACTGCGGCGTGCGCGCCCTCACCAGCCGCCCGCCGACGCTGGAGGAGCTGTTCCTGCGGCACTACACCACCGCGACGCCCGCACCCGCCCCGCTCGCCGCCCCCGGCGGCGCCCGGTGAGCACCCTCGCCCCCGCGGGCACCGCGACCCTGACCCGGCTGGCACTGCGCCGCGACCGGATCATGATCCCCGGCTGGGTCTACGCCATGGCCGCGACCGTCGCCGGCAGCTGCGCCTCCTACCGCTCGCTCTACGCCGACCAGGCCCAACGCACCGACTTCGCCCGCAGCACCAACGCCAGCGGCCCGCTGCGCGCCTTCTACGGCCCCGTCCACGACGCCCACAGCGTCGGCGCCCTGACCGCGTGGCGGCTCGGTGTCATCGGCGCCGCGCTGACCGCGCTGATGAGCATCCTGCTGGTCGTCCGGCACACCCGCGAGGAGGAGCAGACCGGGCGCCAGGAGATGCTCGGCTCCACCATGGTCGACCGGCGCGCGCCGCTGACCGCCGCCCTGTCCGCGGCGCTGGCCGCGAACACCGGCGTCGCCGTGGCCGTCGCCGCCGGGCTGACGGTGCTCGGCCAGGGCCTCGCGGGCTCGGTCGCGCTGGGCCTGCAACTGGCCGCCGCGGGCCTCGCCTTCGCGGGCGTCGCCGCCGTCGTCGCCCAGCTCACCGGGACCGCGCGGGCCGCCCGCGGCCTGTCCGGCGCGCTGCTGGGCGGCGCCTTCCTGCTGCGGGCCGCGGGCGACGCGGCCCGCCCGGACGCCTCCTCGCCGCTGGTGTGGGTCTCCCCGCTGGGCTGGCTGGAGCACCTGCACCCGTACGCGGGCGAATCCTGGTGGGTGCTCGCACTGCCCGCCGCCTTCGCCGCCGGATGCTGCGCCCTCGCCTACGCCGTGGTGGAGCGGCGCGACATCGGGACGGGCCTGCTGCCCGGCAGGCCCGGCCGCGCCACCGGGACGCTGCGCGGGCCGCTCGCCCTCGCCTGGCGGCTCCAGCGCGGCAGCCTGCTCGGCTGGGGCGCGGGCCTGGTCGTCGCCGGGGCGGTCTACGGCTCGGTCACCGACTCCGTCGGCGAGATCGTGGGCGACAACCACCAGGTCGACGACATCCTGCACCGCATGGGCGGCCACAGCGGCCTGACCGACGCCTTCCTGTCCACGGTCGTCGGCGTGTACGGCGTCGCGGCGGGCGCCTACGCGGTGCAGAGCCTGCTGCGGCTGCGCGCCGAGGAGACCGGCGGCGGCGCCGAGGCGCTGCTCGCCCACCCGGTGGGCAGGCTCCGCTGGGCGGCGGGCCATCTGCTGCACGCGCTGCTCGGCCCGGTCGCGCTGCTGGCCGCCGCGGGCGCGGCGACGGGCCTGGCGTACGGGCTGAGCGTGCACGACGTCGGCGGGCAGCTGCCGCGGCTGACGGGCGCGGCCGTCGCCCAGGCCCCCGCGGTGTGGGTCCTCGCGGGCCTGGGCCTGGCGCTCTTCGGGCTGCTGCCGCGCGCGGCGGCCGCCGCCTGGGGGCTGCTGGGCGCGTGCGTGCTGCTCGGGCAGTTCGGGCAGGTGCTGCGGCTGCCGCGGGCGGTGAGCGACCTGTCGCCGTTCACTCACCTGCCCGACCTGCCCGGCGCCCACCCGGACGCGGCCCCGTACGCCTGGCTGCTCCTCGCCGCCGCGGCGGCGGTCGCGGCGGGCCTGACGGGGCTGCGGCGCCGCGACCTCACGGGCTGAGGCGGCCGGGAAACGAGCGGGCGGGCGGGCGGCGGCGCGGGGCCGGGCCGACCGGCTCACCAGGTGACGAGCAGCTCGCGGATTCCGCGGATGACGTAGTTGGGACGCCAGGCCGGCTCGGCGGCCGGCTTCATCCCGGGGGCGTCGCGCAGGAACGCGCCGAAGGAGGCGGCCAGTTCCAGGCGGGCCAGCGGGGCGCCCAGGCAGTAGTGGATGCCGGCGCCGAAGCTGACGTGCTTGTTGCCGGCCGCCGGGCGGGTGACGTCGAAGCGCTCGGGGTCGTCGAAGCGGGCCGGGTCGCGGTTGGCCGAGCCGAACAGGAGGGCCACCTCGGAGCCGCGCGGGATCACCGTGCCGCCGACCTCGATGTCCTCCAGCACCCACCGCTCGAAGAGCTGGAGCGGCGTGTCGTAGCGCAGGACCTCCTCGACGCCGTCCGCGAGCGCGTCCGGCGAGGGCGCGGCCGCGGCCTGCGCCATGAGCCGCAGCTGGTCCGGGTGCCGGAAGAGGTGCAGCCAGCCCAGCGCGGTGGTGTTGACGGTGGCCTCGTGCCCGGCGTTGAGCAGCAGCGCGCAGGTGGAGACCATCTCCTGCTCGCTCAGCACGTCGCCGTCGTCGTGCACCGCGATGAGCGCGCTGATCAGGTCGTCGCCGGGGTCGGTGCGGCGGGCCGCGATCAGCTCGCGCAGATAGGCGGAGAACTCCTCGCTCGCCGTCACCGCCGCCCGCGCCGCGTCCGGGCCAGGGTTCAGCTCGTACATCGCCGTCATACCCGCCGACCAGGGCCGCAGCAGCGGGCGGTCGGCGGCCGGTATGCCCAGCATCTCCGCGATGACGGCCACCGGCAGCGGCTCGGCCACAGCGGCGTGCAGATCGCCGCCGCCCTCCGCGTACAGCGCCCCGACCAGCTCGTCCGCGAGCCGCTGCACGACCGGTGCCAGCTCCTCCACCCGGCGCGGGGTGAAGGCCTTGGCGACGAGCCGCCGGATCCGGGTGTGCGCGGGCGCCTCCAGGTCCAGCAGCCCGTTGTCGTTGAGGACGGTGAAGGGCTCCAGCTCGGCCGGCGGCGGGGTGCGGCCGAAGTCCTCGTGGCTGTAGCGGTGCAGATACGTACGGCCCAGGCGGCGGTCCCGCAGCAGGGCGCTGACGTCGTCGTGGTGCGGGATCAGCCACTGCCGGGTCGGCTCGGACCACAGCGCGCGGCCGGCCGCGCGCAGCTCCTGGTAGGCGGGGTAGGGGTCGGCGACGAAGGCGGGGTCGCGCGGGGTGAAGACATCGTTCAGGGTGAAAGTGCTCATGGCTGTTCGATCAGTCCGTGCTCTCGCAGGTAGTCCAGTTGGGCGCGCACCGACAGCTCGGCCGCCGGCCACAGCACGGGGTCGACGTCGGCGTAGACGTGGGCGACGACGTCCGCGGGCGTGCGCAGGCCCGCCTCGACGGCGGTCTCGACCTGGGCGAGCCGGTGGGCGCGGTGCGCGAGGTAGAACTCGACCGCGCCGCGCGCGTCCCCCAGCACCGGCCCGTGGCCCGGCAGCACGGTGTCCGCCTCGCCCGCGACGGTGAGGGCCTGGAGGCGGCGCAGCGAGTCCAGGTAGTCGCCGAGCCGCCCGTCGGGGTGGGCCACCATCGTCGTGCCGCGGCCCAGCACCGTGTCGCCGGTGAGCACGGCCGCGTCGGCGGGCAGCAGAAAGGACAGCGAGTCCGAGGTGTGGCCGGGCGTCGCGACGACCCGCAGCTCCAGGCCGCCGGTCGTCACCGTGTCGCCCTCGGCCAGCCCCTCGCCGCCCAGCCGCAGCGCCGGGTCCAGCGCCCGCACCGCGGTACCGGTCAGCTCGGCGAAACGGGCCGCGCCCTCGGCGTGGTCCGGATGCCCGTGCGTGAGCAGCGTCAGCGCGACGCGCTTGCCCGCGTGCTCGGCGGCCGCGACGACCGCGGCCAGGTGCCCCTCGTGCAGCGGCCCCGGATCGACGACGACGGCCAGGTCGGAATCCGGCTCGGCGAGGATCCAGGTGTTGGTGCCGTCCAGCGTCATCGGCGAGGGGTTCGGGGCGAGCACGCACAGCGCGCGGGCCGTCGCCCACCCGCCGACCGCCGCGTGCGGCGCCCCCGGCGCCGTCCCCGCGCTCACCGGTCCGCCGCCTGTCCGCGTATGAGGCCGGGCTGTACGGGGTCGGGGCGTACGGGGTCGGGCTGTACGGGGTCGGGCCGCACGTGACGGGGCTGCGCGGGGTCGGGCCAGCTCAGCAGCACCGTGCCCGCCTCGTCCACGGTGGCCGTCGCCATGACCGGGGCGAGGTCCCGCTTTTCCGTCGCGGCGAGCGCGTCCGCCGCGTGGCCGTACGGCAGCAGGTCGCGCAGCATCGTGATCGTCGGCGGGAGCATCGTCAGCTCACCCCGGTCGAAGGCGGCGACCGCGTCGGGGGCCGTGAGCCACACCGTACGGTCGGCCTCGCCGGACACGTCCCGGGTGCGCTGGCCCGCGGGCAGGGCGGCGAGGAAGAACCAGGTGTCGTACCGCCGCTCCTCGAACTCCGGGGTCACCCAGCGGGCGCACGGCCGCAGCAGATCGCTGCGCAGGGCCAGGCCGCGGCGGTCCAGGACCTCCGCGAAGGACACGTCGTGACGGACCAGGGCGGTGCGGTCGGCCTCCCAGTCGGCCCCGGTCGTGTCCGCGACCAGACCCGCGCCGTCCGCCGGACCGGCCAGCAGCACGCCGGACTCCTCGAACGTCTCGCGCACCGCCGCGCACACGATCGCCTGGGCCGCGGCCGGCTCCACCCCGAGCAGCGCGGACCACTCCGTGAGGCCGGGCCCGGCCCAGCGCACCGGGCGCTCGTCCCGCGGATCCACCCCGCCGCCGGGGAAGGCGTACATCCCGCCGGCGAAGGCCATCGACGTCCGTCGCCGCAGCAGGTGCACGGCGGGGCGCCCGCCGGACACGTCGTCCCTGAGCAGCAGCACGGTGGCCGCGCGGCGTGGTGTCGCGGGGGTCAGCTCCCCCCGGGCCAGGGCCCGCACCCGCTCGGGCCACCCCGGCGGCTGGCCCGCCGCGCCGTTCGTCACCGTCATGAGCCGGACTCTACGTGGCGGGACCGTTTTGTACGAGGGTGCGCTGTGCGCTGCCGCGCGGGGTGCGCGTTCTCAGGGGAGGAGCTCGACCTGGATCTCGACCTCGACCGGCGCGTCCAGCGGAAGGACCGCGACCCCTACCGCGCTGCGCGCATGCACGCCCTTCTCCCCAAGGACCTCCCCGAGAAGCTCGCTCGCCCCGTTGACGACGGCCGGCTGCCCCGTGAAGTCGGCAGCGGACGCGACAAAGCCCACGACCTTGACGACACGCGCGATGCGGTCGAGGTCGCCGGCGACGGACTTGACCGCCGCGAGCGCGTTGAGCGCGCAGACCCGCGCCAGCTCCTTCGCCTCCTCCGGCGTGACCTCGGCCCCGACCTTGCCGGTGGCCGGCAGCTTGCCGTCCACCATGGGCAGCTGGCCCGACGTGTACACGTACGCCCCGGACCGTACGGCCGGCTGGTACGAGGCCAGCGGCGGGACGACCTCGGGCAGTGTCAGGCCCAGCTCCGCGAGCCGGGTGGCGACGGCGCCGCTCACGCGTCCTTCTCCCGCTTGAGGTAGGCCACCAGCTGCTCGGGGTTGTTGGGGCCGGGCACGACCTGGACCAGCTCCCAGCCGTCCTCGCCCCAGGTGTCGAGGATCTGCTTCGTCGCGTGCACGAGCAGCGGCACGGTCGCGTATTCCCACTTCTTCGCCATGGCGCGACCTTATCGCCTCGCCCGCCGCCGGACCGGGCGCCCGGCGGGGCGGGCCGGGGCCGCGCGGCGCGGGCCGCAGCCGGGGCCGGAAACGTGACGACCGTCGCACGCGAAACCGCCACGAGCATCTCTCCCAGCACCACCCTGCCGCGGGGAAGGAATTAGGCTCGCCAGGTGAGCGCTCAACAGTCATCCGCCGTCAGGCTCCACATCGTGACGGGCAAGGGCGGCACGGGTAAGACCACGGTCGCCGCCTCGCTGGCGCTCGCCCTCGCGGCGGAGGGCCGCCGGGTGCTGCTGGTGGAGGTCGAGGAGCGGCAGGGCATCGCACAGCTCTTCGAGACGGAGGCGCTGCCGTACGAGGAGCGCAGGATCGCCTCGGCGTCCGGCGGCGGCGAGGTGCACGCGCTCGCCATCGACGCCGAGCTGGCGATGCTCGACTACCTGGACATGTTCTACAAACTGGGCCGCGCGGGCCGGGCCCTGCGCAAGCTCGGCGCGATCGACTTCGCCACCACCGTCGCCCCCGGCATCCGGGACGTGCTGCTCACCGGCAAGGTGTGCGAGGCGGTGCGGCGCAAGGACAAGGCGGGCTGGCCGGTCTACGACGCGGTGGTGCTGGACGCCCCGCCGACCGGCCGCATCACCCGCTTCCTGAACGTCAACGACGAGGTCGCCGGGCTCGCCCGGATGGGCCCGATATACAACCAGGCGCAGTCGGTGATGCGGGTGCTGAAGTCCCCGCAGACCGCGATCCACCTGGTGACGCTGCTGGAGGAGATGCCGGTCCAGGAGACCATGGACGGTGTCGCCGAGCTGCGGTCCGCCGGGCTGCCGGTCGGCGCGGTGATCGTCAACATGGTGCGGCCGGTACTGCTGGCCGACGGTGACATCGCCAAGGCCGCCGCCGACAGCGGCGCGGTGGCCGCGGGCAAGCGGCGTACCGCGGTGGCGAAGGCCCTGTCGCAGGCGGGCCTGGGCGGCGCGCGGCGCGGCGGGGTGGCCGAGCGGCTGGTGGACCCGCTGCTGGAGCAGGCCCACGAGCACGCCCAGCGGGTGGTGCTGGAGCGCGAGCAGCGCGCCGAGATCGCCGCGCTCGGCCTGCCGGTGCGCGAGCTGGAGCTGCTGGGCGACGGCGTCGATCTCGGCGGCCTCTACCGGCTGGCCGACAGCCTGCGCAAGCAGGCCGTACCCGGCGTCCCCGCGGCCGGCGGCGTACCGGCGGACGTACCCGGCGACGTATTCGGGGACGAACCGGACGGCGAACCGGACGACGACGCCACGGCCGAGGACGACGACGCGTGAAGCGAGTGGTGACATGAGCCTGGAGAGCCCCGAGCTGGAGATCGACCCGCTGCTCGACGACCCGAAGACCCGGATCGTCGTGTGCTGCGGCTCCGGCGGCGTCGGCAAGACCACGACCGCCGCGGCGCTGGGCGTGCGCGCGGCCGAGCGCGGCCGTACCGCGGTGGTGCTGACCATCGACCCGGCGCGGCGGCTCGCACAGTCGATGGGACTGACCGAGCTGGACAACACACCGCGTGAGGTGGCTGGAATCGATCGGTCGGCCGGCGGCTCACTGCACGCGATGATGCTGGACATGAAACGGACGTTCGACGAGGTCGTGGTCCAGCACTCCGACCCGGAGCGCGCCAGGGCCATCCTGGAGAACCCGTTCTACCAGTCGCTGTCGGCCGGATTCGCCGGTACGCAGGAGTACATGGCGATGGAGAAACTGGGCCAGCTGCGCGCACAGGACGCGTGGGACCTGATCATCGTCGACACCCCGCCGAGCCGCAGCGCGCTGGACTTCCTGGACGCCCCCAAGCGGCTCGGCTCCTTCCTCGACGGCCGCTTCATCAAACTGCTGATGGCGCCCGCGAAGGTCGGCGGCCGGGCCGGGGTGAAGTTCCTGAACATCGGGATGTCGATGATGACCGGCACCCTCAACAAGGTCATGGGCGCCGGTCTGCTGCGCGACATCCAGACCTTCGTGGCCGCGATGGACACCATGTTCGGCGGCTTCCGCACCCGCGCCGACGCCACGTACCGGCTGCTCCAGGCGCCCGGTACGGCCTTCCTGGTCGTCGCGGCCCCGGAGCGGGACGCGCTGCGCGAGGCGGCGTACTTCGTGGAGCGGCTCGCCGACGAGGACATGCCGCTCGCCGGGCTCGTCCTCAACCGGGTGCACGGCAGCGGCGCGGCCCAGCTGACGGCGGAACGGGCGCTCGCGGCCGCGGAGGCGCTGGAGGACGCGGCGGCGGAAGCTGCGGAGGAGAGCGCGCACACGGCGCGGACCGGTGAGCGTGACGTGGCTCTCACCGAAAAAAATCCGGACCGCCGCATTGTGGATCACGGGGCCGGGCATGCTGATTCCCGGCAGGACCGACCGGACGACGCCGGTACGGCCGACACAACCGAGGGCGCGGGCGACACCGCCACGGCCGGCACCGAGCGGCTCGCTGCGGGTCTGCTGCGCCTCCATGCCGAACGCATGCAGGTGGTCGCGCGTGAACGACGCACCCGCGACCGCTTCGTGTCCGTCCACCCGGAGGTGCCGATGGTAGAGGTCACCGCCCTGCCGGGCGATGTGCACGACCTGGAGGGCCTGCGGGCCATCGGGGACGAACTCGCGGAGGGGCCGACCGCGGCCTGATCCTCGTTCGAGCGGGAGCGCGGGCGAGGGCGAGGACGCGAGGAGGACGCGGGGCCGGGCTGAGCCGGAGGCGCGGAGCCGAGCTGAAGCCGGAGGCGGGAGGTCAGCCCGCCGCGGCGTAGTCGTCCTCGTCGCCGAGCGGCAGCAGGCCGGTGCTGCGCTCGTACTCGGTCCGCGCGGTCTCCAGCAGTCTGCGCCAGGATGTGACCGTTGGGCGGCGGCGCAGCAGCGCCCGGCGCTCGCGCTCGGTCATACCCCCCCACACCCCGAACTCGACCCGGTTGTCGAGCGCGTCCGCCAGGCACTCGGTGCGTACCGGGCATCCGGTGCACACCGCCTTCGCCCGGTTCTGTGCCGCGCCCTGGACGAAGAGTTCGTCCGGGTCCGTCGTCCTGCAAGCCGCCTGCGTGCTCCAGTCGGTAACCCAGCTGCTCATGCTGGCGCCGTCCTCTCCCGAATTCGAGGCTCCCCCACGGCGGCACGCGGCATATTCACCGCTGCCAGATGAGGACGTTACGGAAGGTAGGCGCGGCGCAACAGCCCTTTCAGGCCCAATCTTGCATGGCCCGAATGGACTATGCGTGCGCGGCAGATCACCCAACGGAGTGACCGCAGGTGCGCGTCGGGCATATGGGGCGCCCTACGCCATATGTGGGCGCCATATGCGCGCGCACGCCAACAGCCATCACCCACACGAGTGATGACGAAGGCGGACTGTGGACACGGGCGCGCCGACGTTCGCACCCTGTCTGTTACAGACTAGGCGAACACCTGGGCGTACGTCCGGGGATTCGCCACGTAGGCTGCCTTCATGGCTCACAAGCGTTCTGGCGGGGGGCTGTCCTCGGCCCAGCAGGCCGCCAAGTTCCTCGGCGTCAGTGTTCTGGCCGGCGCCGTCCTGGCGGGCATCGCACTGCCCGCGGTCGGCGCGATAGGCCTGTCCGCCAAGGGCACCGCCTCGGGCTTCGACGACCTGCCGGGTGAGCTGAAGGCCCCGCCGCTGAGCCAGGCCTCGAAGATTCTCGACCGCAACGGCGGCCTCATCGCCACGGTCTACTCGCGTGACCGCACGGTCGTCCCGATCGAGAAGATGAGCCCGAACATCCTGAACGCCATCGTCGACATCGAGGACGCGCGCTACTACGAGCACGGCGCCCTCGACCTGAAGGGCATCCTGCGCGCCCTCAGCAACAACGCCTCCGACGGCGGCACCCAGGGCGCGTCCACCTTGACGCAGCAGTACGTCAAGAACGTCTTCGTGGAGGAGGCCGGCGACGACCCCGACAAGGTCGCCCAGGCCACCCAGCAGACGATCGGGCGCAAGATCAAGGAGATGAAGTACGCGATCCAGGTCGAGAAGGAGCTCGGCAAGAAGAAGATCCTGGAGAACTACCTCAACATCACCTTCTTCGGCGAGCAGGCCTACGGCATCGAGGCCGCCTCGCAGCGCTACTTCAGCACCTCCGCGAGCAAGCTCACCCTGCCCCAGGCCGCGATGCTGGCCGGCATGGTGCAGTCGCCCAGCCGCTACGACCCGGTCACCAGCCCGGACGCCGCCCTCGCCCGGCGCAACACGGTGCTCATGCGGATGGGCCAGCTCGGTGACATCACCCCGGCGCAGGCGGCCGCCGCGCAGAAACAGCCGCTGGGTCTGAACTACAAGGGCTCGAAGAACGGCTGCATCACCGCCGTCAACGGTGCCGGCTTCTTCTGCGACTACGTGCGCAACACGTTCCTGACGAACGCCGCCTTCGGCAAGACCAAGGCCGACCGGCAGAAGGCGTGGGACACCGGCGGTCTGACGATCACCACGACGCTCGACCCCAAGGCGCAGAAGTCGCTGCTCAAGGGCCTGAGCGAGCACGTCTACCAGAGCGACAAGTTCGTCGCCGCGGACACGATGGTGCGCCCCGGCACGGGCGAGGTCGTCGCCATGGGCCAGAGCAAGCCGTACGGCTTCGGCAAGAACCAGACGCAGATCAACCTGTCGGTCGACAAGGCCATGGGCAGCAGCGTCGGCTTCCAGCAGGGCTCGACCTTCAAGCCGATAACCGCCGCCGCGGCCCTGGAGGCCGGGTTCAAGCCCGACCAGGCGTACGAGTCGCCCTACCACATGGACCGCTACCCGGACGTCACCAACTGCTCGGGCGAGACCATCCACGCCGGGCCCGACGAGGGCACGCAGAACGAGAGCCCGAGCGAGGTCGGGCCGTACTCGATGCCCGACGCGCTCAAGCACTCGATCAACACCTACTTCGTGGCGCTGGAAGCAGACGTCGGCCTGTGCCCGGTCGTCACCATGGCGGGCAAGCTCGGCATCGTCCGGGCCGACGGCAGGGCCATGATCCAGGGCGCCTCGCTGACCCTGGGCACCAACGAGGTCTCGCCGCTGTCCGTCGCCGCCGCCTACGCCGCCTTCGCCAACCGGGGCGTCTACTGCACCCCGATCGTGATCAAGGCGGTCAAGGGCCCGGACGGCAAGGCGATGCAGGTGCCGAAGAGCCTGTGCAGCCGCGCGATGTCGCAGAACACCGCGGACACGATCAACAGCATGCTCAAGGGCGTCGTCGACGACGGTACGGGTTCAAAGGCCGACCTGCCGGGCCGCGACACGGCCGGCAAGACCGGTACGACCGATGACCGCAGGGACGCCTGGTTCGCCGGCTACACCCCGCAGCTCGCCTCCGCGGTCTGGCTGGGCGACCCGTTCGGCGCGGGCCCCGGCGGCAAGCGCCTGTCGATGCAGTACGGCGCCAAGGAGAACGGCGGCGACGGCCACGGCCACGGCGGCATAAAGGTCAAGATCGGCCCGGAGACCTTCCAGAAGGTCGAGGGCGCGACCGGCCCCGCGCCGATCTGGAAGGACGCGATGTCCGGCGCCCTGGACGGCACGGACAACGAGCACTTCATCACGGTGCAGCTGCCCGGCTCGGTCCCCCGCAACAACGACCCCGGCCAGGGCCAGAACCAGCAGCCCCCGACCAACGGCGGCGGCGTGCCGACTCCTCCGGACTTCAGCTTCCCGCCGTTCAACGGCGGGGGCGGCGACAACAAGGGCGGCGGCGGAAACGGCCGCGGCGGGAACGGCCCGTAACGGCGGGTCGGTGAGCCACAGGTAAGGGGCGCCCTCCTATGGGGGGCGCCCCTTACCTGTGCTTTGCGTACGGGGAGGGGCTCAGCCGGCGGCCAGCTGGCGCTTGACCTCGGCGGCGACACGGCCGCCCTCCGCGCGCTTGGCGACCTTCGGGTTGACGACCTTCATCACGGCCCCCATGCCCTTCGGCCCCTGCGCGCCGGTCTCGGCGATGGCGTCCCGCACGATGGCGGCGATCTCCTCGTCCGTGAGCTGCTGCGGCAGATACGCGGCGAGCACCTCGCCCTCCTCCCGCTCACGCTGCGCGGACTCCGCGCGGCCGCCCTGCTCGAACGCCTCCGCGGCCTCCCGCCGCTTCTTCGCCTCGCGGCCGATCACCGTCAGGACCTCGTCGTCGGACAGCTCCCGGGCGGTGGTGCCGGCGACCTCCTCCTTGGTGATGGCGGTGAGGGTGAGCCGGAGAGTCGCGGAACGCAGCTCGTCCCGGCCCTTGATCGCCGAGGTGAGGTCGTCCTTGAGCCGCTGCTTGAGGGTCGTGGTCATGCCGTCGATTTTCGCACCCCGGGACGGGCACCGCCCCGTATTAAGAGTCACCGCGACTCTGACACGATGGAGGCATGCGCGCGCGATACGGAGTACCCCTGGGTGTGACGGCGGCAGGCGCGGCCTGTCTGGCCTATGCGGCGGGATTCGAAGCGAGGTCCTACCGGCTGCGCCGGGTGGAGGTCCCGGTGCTCCCGCGGGGGATGCGGCCGATCCGCATCCTCCAGGTGTCCGACATCCACATGGTGTCCGGCCAGCGCAAGAAGGCCCGCTGGCTCCAGTCCCTCGCGGGCCTGCGCCCCGACCTGGTCGTGAACACCGGCGACAACCTCTCGGACCCGACCGCCGTCCCCGAGGTGCTGGACGCGCTGGGCCCGCTGATGCGCTTCCCGGGCACGTACGTCTTCGGCTCGAACGACTACTACGGCCCGAAGTTCCGCAACCCCGGGCGCTACCTCGTCGAGAAGGCCCGCGGCCAGCACGGCCTCAACGGCAAGAGCCACAGCGCGCACGGCGTGATCCGCAACCCCTGGGGCGACCTGCGCGACGCCTTCGACGCCGCGGGCTGGGTGGGCCTGAGCAACAGCCGCGGCCAGGTCAAGCTCGACAACGGCCCCGTCCTGGGCCTGACCGGCCTGGACGACCCGCACATCAAGCGCGACCGCTACTCCGCGGTGGCCGGCGGCCCCGACCCGTCCGACGACTTCACCCTCGCCCTGGTCCACGCCCCCTACCTGCGCGTCCTGGACGCCTTCACGGCCGACCGCTACCCCCTCATCCTGGCCGGCCACACCCACGGCGGCCAGCTCTGCATCCCCTTCTACGGCGCCCTGGTCACCAACTGCGACCTCGACACCGACCGCGTCAAGGGCCTCTCCACCCACACCGCGACCGGCTCCACCTCCTACCTCCACGTCTCCGCAGGCTGCGGCACCAACCGCTACACCCCCCTCCGCTTCGCCTGCCCCCCCGAGGCCACCCTCCTGACCCTGACCCCCACCCCGGAAACCGGATTTCGCCCTCAGCCCCGCGTCCGCTAAAGTTAACCCCGTTGCACCGGGGTGTGGCGCAGCTTGGTAGCGCGCTTCGTTCGGGACGAAGAGGCCGTGGGTTCAAATCCCGCCACCCCGACTCCAAAGCAGCAGGTCAGGGCCCTAGACTCATCGAGTCTGGGGCCCTGATTCGTGCTGAGTGTCAAAGTGAGTGTCTACGGTTTCGGATCACGGGCGAAGATGCGGTCCATGGCTACCGCGCCGGTCTGGATGACGGGCCGGATCTGCTCCCGGTAGACCTCCTCCGTGACGGCCGTGCTGGGGTGCCCGACCAGCCGGGAGATCTCCTCCAGCGGCACCCCGTTGTCCGAGAGCAGCGACACGAAGCTGTGCCGGAGCTCCGGAGGCGTCCACTCGGCGGCGTCGATCCCCTCAGCCTTGCTGAGCGCCGCCCCGGAAGGCCCGGCGTACGTGGGAGGCGTCCTGCTCCTTCCCGACCGCAGAGGCGAGGACCAGGCCGTGTTCCTCCCAGCCGTCGCCGGCGGCAAGCCGGTCCCAGCCCTGGTCTTCCCAGTGCTGCCACAGCGCCTCCACGCAGCGCGCGGGCAGAGCGATCGTGCGGCGGGACTTCCGGGTCTTCGTGTCTCCCCCGGACCGCACAGAGCGCCACACAGCCATGTACGGCGGGATGGGCAGGTCCGCTTCCGGGTCCCCCTTGAGGAAGACGTGGTCCCACGTAAGAGCCCGCAGCTCCTCGGTGCGGGCGCCGGTGAGAAGCGAGACGACGATGTACGCGTGCATGTGAGTGCGCGCAGCCGCCGTGAGCACAGCTTCCGCCTGAGCGAAGGTCAGCGCCTTCGACGGCCGACCGGGCTGACCCTTGGGAACCTGGCACAGCTCAACGACGTTCCGTTTGACCTTGTCTCGCGCCATGGCCCGCTTAACCGAGCGGTTCAGGCAGGAACGGATGCCTTGCAGGGTGCTCGTACTGAGCGTCCTGGCCTTCTCAGCAAGCCATCAATCCACGTCTTCCGCACTCAGATCCCGAAGCTTCCGTGCGCCCAGCGAGGGGATCACGTGAGTCCGGCTGAGCCCGGCGGCTGTCTCCACGGTCTTCTCGTGTCGGCCGGCGAGCCCGAACATCAGCCAGTCGTTCACCGCGTTCTCCACCGTGTAGCTCGTGGGGGCGATGGCTAGACCGTCTTCGTAGTCCCGCAGAACTTCCTTGAGCTTGTTCTTCGCCTCGGTCTTCGTCCGGCCGCTCCCCCGCCGCACTATGCGCTTCCCGCTGGTGTCGTAGCCGAGTGAGGCGGCAGCAATCCAATGCTGCCGCTTCTCACTCCAGTACAGCCCGCCGTCGCCATGGGCGCGACGCTTGCTCATTTCCCTCCTCGGGCTTCGCGCTCCAAGAGCGCGACGTATTCGGTGATGGCGGGCTGCGGAACGAGTCGGGTCCGCCCCTGCTTGACCGTCCGAAGACGTCCAGCGCGGATCAACTCGTAAACGACACTGCGGCTCAGGCTGAGCACACGCGAAGCGGTGCCCTTCTTGCGTCGGTTGACGCCCCACAGGGTGTCGTCGCCGATCGAGCAGCAGCCGTGGAAGTAGCGGACGCCGTGGGTGCGGTGGTAGGTCGCGGGGTGCCGTTCGGGGTGACCGGCACGGGCCCTGCCGGAGCCGACGGTGGGGCGGATGCCGAGCGGCCCGAACTCGTCGAATGCAAACACGCGGTCGGGGAAGTGTTCCAGGACCTCTTTGATGCGGTCGAGCTTGGCGTTGCGCTCGGGGTCCGGTGACTCCTTCCAGGTCTTGGTGCGCTGGAAGGTGATGCCGCGGCGGGCGAGCAGGCACCGTAACGCCTCGCGGCCGATCCGGGCAGGCCAGGCCGATCTCGTTGAAGCGGTGAATCACCTCGCGGACGGTGTCCTCGTCGGCCTGCACCGGTTGGGCGATCACCGGCACCCGATTCCCGCCGGCCGAGGCCAGCAGCATCATCGCGCGCCGGAACCGCACCGAACTGGTTCTGCCCGACGCACGATCTGTTGGAGCTTCTGACCCTCCTGGTCGGTCAGTCTGCGCACACGGACAGGCTCAGCCATCACACCCCCAGTGGTCGGATCGGACGGTCACCGCAGCACCCAACCGCCACGGGGACTGTCGCGCCGACTGCCCCGCTCAGGGGCACTACTTCTCACGCAGGTTCTCGACCTCAGCGGCCAGCACGGCCATGCCACGCACGTGCGCGTAGTACTGAATTGCGTACTCGTCCTCGATCGCCGGGAGGACCTTGCCGAACACCGCCGTCAGACGCGTGAGGCCTGCGCGGTGCCGATCGGTGAGAGGTCCTTTGAGGACGCTCGTGGCGTAGCCGCAGGCGTCCGCATCGAGCATCACCATGTCCTGATCTTCGACGTCCAAGCCACGGAAGCCAGGCGGGAACGGCCGGGCCATGTGCTCGGCCATCATCCGTGAGAGCGCATCCAACTTCTCTTCGAACATGTCGGCGATCATCCCAGGCGCGCCCAGGCATCCCGGTGGGGTTCGCGCCACCCGGCGAACCCATGCGGTCACAGCACTGGTAACCCACCTTGAGAGGCCAGCGGAGGAGCCTCCCCGGGGGCCCTGTTTCGACGAGCTGGCACCGGTGATCGTAGCCTCAGCCCATGCGAAGCGACCGTGAGCGCGTCACCAACGACATCACCAACGGGCTTGATGCCCTCTCGCTGCGGCAACTTAACACCGTGGCATCAGTAGTGAAGAGCTTTCACATTCCAGTCCAGTTCATCGCGGGAACTGAATCCAGCATCGTAGATATACCATTCGCCGAAGAAATGCGCAACCTACTCAGTCTGCATCACTCGAACCATGAAGAGCCGCTCAGCAAGAAGCCATTTGAATACGTGATTAAGCGATGCCTAATCACCCAAGGACACGACGAGGCCGACTTGAACCCAGCTCCTGGCGAGTCCGCTTATGACGTGCTCGGCAATGGCGAGCGGCTTTCCCTCAAGACGGAAGCCGCCAAAAGCCTCAGCCGCACCCAAGTGAAGATCGAAAAATTCTCCGAGGCCCGCTGGGTTAGAGAGGCGACCACAGCAGACGTTTGCGCCGCCGAGGTTCGCGAGCGCCTCCCTAGACACATGGAAGGATACGACCGAATTCTCGTACTGCGCGCCGAAACACGTCCGGACAGCTTTTTTTATACCTTGGAAGAGGTGCCGAAAAAAATCTTGCTCGATTGCTTCGCTTCAGCCGTTCCGGAGATGTTCGCCAAAACGAGCCGAGGAGGGAAACCAGGAATTAGCTTCGGCGCCAATTTCCTGCACCCGACCGCCGGAGATAAGGTTTTCAGAATGCTCCTGGATTCCAGCGTGGAAAAAGTCCGGCTCTGGTACCAGAAAAGATATTGCATTCACCATGGGACATGGATTGTTTCCAAACCGAATGTCGACGAAATGACGCTCTTCACACCAGTGTGAGTTGAGCATCTTCCGTGGCAACGAAGTCATCCATGCGCAAAGAGGTATTTGGCAAAACCACCTGCTCAAGATCTGGCTTCTCGCCGGTCAGAATCCAGTTGGCAACCCATGCAAGCTGGTAAGAAACCAAAGGGGGGACCGCGTCGCCGATCTGACGATACAGGTTCTTTCGACTGCTACCGACAAAGCGGTAGTCAGCCGGGAACCCTTGCAAGAGACCAAGCTCACGCACCGTACACTGTCGGTCCTGCTCCGGATGCGAGTAACGCCCATTGCCAACATGCGAGCATTCACGCTTGATCGTGGGAGCAGGCTTATCCCAAGCCATACGGCCGTAGACATCGCAATACGAATTCAGGCGGCCTCGCACAACGGCTTTCCACACGGACGGGATGAGGTACTTCTCCGTATCCGGGTTTCCCAGAAGGTCGGGCCAACTGCCGCCGTCGTGAGGCATCGCCATGATTCTCTCAAGCGACTCACCTCCGAGAAGGGTACTTGTATGGTTGGGATCCCCTGGATGAGTGGCGCCAGAGGAAATCTCGGGCAGATCGGCAATTGCCCGTCGTACGGTAACGGCCTCAGAGCTTACTTCGTATCCTCGCCAGAGGTCTTCCAAAGTGTAGAGCGGGAGATCAGAAGCCACCGCGACAACGAGGACTCGATCCCGCTGCTGCGGTAGCCCAAATCGCGACAGGGAATGAGATGAAGCACGAACTTTGTATCCCATGCCCTGAAGGTTTTCCCGGAGAGCATTGAAGTGATGACGGAAATTCCCGTTGAGCAATTGAGGAACATTCTCCCTCATGAAAACTCGCGGCCTCATTCGCGCCACATGATCCGCGACGCGGGCTACAAGAGAGTTCCGAGGATCGTCTTCTGCCAAATTCTTCGAGATAGCCCGAGAGAACCCGGTGCACGGCGGGCAGGCCAATAGAACTTCAATGTCATCTACATCAGCCGTCATCTTTTCCGCCAACTCGTCGGCCGAGATAATCGACAGGTCAACGGCCAGTGGATCAATCTTGATATTAGCTGCGTAGGTGTCGTTGCATCCGATTGCGCCATGGCCCGTACTGGGCTTCCCCACTTCAACGTCTGCTGCGCCGATGAGATTGAACGCAGAGTGCGCGTGATAGCCGAAACTCATACCGCCACCACCGGAGAATAGATCCACGACGCGGCTTTTTTGAAGATCCGCCGGTGCTCTCCTCGCGCTTAATCCCTCGACACTTCCGCAGAACCCTCATGAGATTACGCCAGCCGAAGTCAAGTCAAGGGCGCTCCAAGGTCCGCCACCTGCTAGCTTGAGACGGGTGAAAGGGGTGGAAGCGCTGCAGTCACGGCTGGCCGAGGTCAGGCGCGAAATCGTGGGCACCTCCGAGCGGCTTCAACGTCTACGGGATGAAGAGTATGGTTTGTCCCTCTCGTTGGCTCGGATGACGGGCAGCCCAGTTCCAAGGGCGGCAGAGGCCGGGTCCAACCAGACAGCGCCGGCGGGCGGGAGGATTCGCATCACGCCTGCCGTACGTGCCCTCCTCGCCGAGACGCCTAGCCCACTCACCCGCACCGAGATCGTTTACAAACTCGCCGAAGACGGGATCGCCACTTCACCGGACACTGTGAGCGCGAGCCTCTCCTACCTCCGGAAACACGGCGTAGCGAGCAACACCGGCGGACGCTGGCACATGACGCGCGAACCAACAGACGGGGACGATTACAGCGCCCCAAGTGGGCCGCTCCATTGGTGAGTCCTTCCCCGGGAGGAGTGGGCGCCCGAAGCACGTACCGCTACTGGCGCCCACGGCGGTGAGTGTCTAACTGCGCTACAACGGCCCTGACCTTCACCGGACTTCTACGGACTCTGCTGGACTGCCCTCACAGGTCAGCACCAGGATTACCACCGGCCAGAGGGTTGCCTGAACTGATTCGGGACGAAGAGGCCGTGGGTTCAAATCCCGCCACCCCGACTTCGGTAAGCAGCAGGTCAGGGCCTTGATCCTCACAGGGATCAAGGCCCTGAGCCGTTCCCGGGGTGGCTTGGGAGCCATGTGGGAGCCAACCACGACAATCGGCTCCCGGGGCGGGAGCCGTCGGGCTGGACGGAACGCCTGAAGCGGGCCTCCTGACGGCGCTACGGTCGCCCCCAGGTGTTCGTAGCCGCCGAGGTGCCACTGTCCAAGGTCATGGCCAAGTTCCGCCAGGACCGACCCGTCTTCCACTCCGAGCGCGACCTCCAGCACAGCTTCGCGCGCGCCCTGTGGGAACTGGCGCCCGCCGTCCACTCCCGGCTGGGGGTACGCCAGAAGGCTCCGGACGCGGTCGGAGCCGAGTACCTCGACCTGCTCTGCATCGGCCCCACGGCCCGCACGGCGATCGAGTTCAAGTACCGCACGGCGAAGTGGACCGGCACAGCCGGGTCGCCTCCGGAGGACTACGCGCTGAGGTCCCATTCGGCCACCGACCTGGCCCGCCTCGGCTTCGTCACCGACATCACCCGCCTGGAGCGCTTCGGCGACCGCCCCGACCAGAACGGGCTGGCTCTCCTTATCACCAACGAGGCCGGCCTGTGGATGCCGCCCAAGCAGGACAACACCCGCGACCGCGAGTTCCGCCTCCACGAGGGCTGCCGTCTCACCGGCACACTCCTCTGGGGCGGTGGCAGCTACCCGCGAAACACTCGAACCCTCCGCAGCACCTACCCCCTCAGCTGGCAGCCGTACTCCCAGCAAGCCGGGCCGCGGGGCGAGTTCCGCTACCTTGCCGTGTTCACCGAACAGGAGTCGCCGGGACCCGTGGCGCAGTAACGCCGAAGACCGCACGAGCCGCGTCCGGGAGAAAAGGACCCATGCGCGTCGTCCTCCTCGACGGGCACCCGCGCAACATCACCTGGGCCCGCGCTCTCGACGGTCTGCTGCGCGGACACAGCATCCCCCTCGACGCGGTGCTGCTCCACCGCATCTCCGAAGAGGAGGAAGAACGTCGCGTCCAAGACCTGGCGGCCCGCCGGTCTTGCCGCAACGACCCCCTCGCCCTCCTCCACAGGGCTGTGGACAACCGCGAACTCACGACGGCCGGCTCCCTGCAACGACGTCCTCCTCTGGCGCCTGCGCCGGGACGCCAACCTCCCCGCAGCGCAGCCGTCCCTTCCGCCGCCTGCACAAGCCCCGGGCCTGAGGAGGTAATTTGTTCGGCTCCAGCCCTTCGGGCGGGTAGCGTGCCGAGGTGACCCCCGAGCCGCGGAGCTATCAGTACGTAGGCCCGGCCGAGCTGAAGGCCCGCGTCCGGCCCGGCGACGAGGGCCAGAGCATCCGCACTCCTGACGACCTGGACCGCTGGGTCTCCGCACAAGGGCCGGCGGAACGGGCAGAACCCTTCACCTTCGTGGTCGCACCGATGGCCTGCTGCGTCTCGCACCACGCCGGAGTGAGCACGTGTCCTGCGCCGGTGGAGCACCGGTCCTCAGCGCGGGCGAGATGGACTTCCACCAGCCCGCCGGGCAGTGGTCGGTCACCGACGTCAGCAACCAGTCGACCGGCTACTGCCCCGACCTCACCTCATGGCCGACCGTCGCCGCGGCCCTCGACCGAGCCGGTATCGCGCACCCCGAGGGCTTCACCCACGAGGTGGTGTTCCGCCGCTGCCCTGGCTGTGAGGAGATCAACATCGTGCGTGAGGACGACTTCGTCTGCGTCTTCTGCGAGTCGCCCCTCCCCGGCCACTGGAACGTGGACGGCCGCCACGTCCGCTGACCGCCCGGCGGGCTACCTTCCGCTGGTGCCTACTCCCCGAGTCCGAAGCCGTCCGGGAACGCTTTCAGGAATTCACTGCGGCCGGGGTGGGCCTCGGACTCCCTCATTGCCTCGATCACCTGCACTTCACCGCGGAAATCGGGCGAGCACCACCTCCCGAGACGGTGAGACCACCGCAAAAACCAACGGCGCTCGAACTCCGGGCGGAAGCCGGGCCAGGGCCGGGCAGCGTCCCTTCACCCTTCTCCCCGGGCCGCTGTCAGTGCCCGTTCGTAGGATCACCGCATGGCCGACGCCTTCACCGTCCTGTGGACCCATGACACCTGCCGTGCCCTGCGTAAGGCGGGGCGCGTGGGCGAACGACCGCCGGTCGCCTTCAGCGGCATCCACTCCTCCCTGCCCAAGTGGTCACGCACTCGCGCCGGGGACGAGGTGTACGCCCTGCACGTCAACCGCTGCGAGGTGTTCGTGGTGAGCCGGATGCGCGTGCTCGACCTGGAGCGCCGCGACTGCTGCGGCGCGGCCCCCGCCACCTGGCAGGACCCGGCGTACCCCGGGCACGCCGACTGGTCGATGCTCGGCGCAGGCGGCTGCGGCGCCCAGGCCGTGCACGTGGACGCCACACCCGTACGCTTCGACGTACCCCTCCCCGGCGAGTTCCTCACCCGGCTCACCTGGCGCAACCTCCGAGGGCAGACCCGCGGCCTGAAGCACGTGGTGGACGGCCGCCTCGAACGATCGACCGGCCTCCAGGGCTTCTACCGCCTCACCCCCGAGTCCGCCGACGAGTTGGCGGACGTCGTACGCAGCCGATCGGCCACCGACGTGGCGAACACCCCGTAGAAACCCACGTACTTCCGCGCCGGAATCGAAATACGACCTGTGCCCGTCCGAATGGCGAGGTAAGACCACAATTCCCCGGCCGTCCGCGGAATTTCGGCCCCACCAGGCCGGAGCGGTATGCTCGAACCGGCCGCACGAGAGTGTTTTCGGTCACACGTAAAGTGCCTTCGTGCGGCCACTCCTGCTCTCCCGACCGTGCCACGCCTCGCGTGCACTCCGAAGAGGCGGGGGCGGCGCGGCCCTAGAATGGCCGTTGTGACTGACACCACCCAGCGCCCCGAAAACGGGCTGAACAGCGCCCCCGAACTGCCGACCCAATATGCGCCGGCCGTAGTAGAGGGGCCGCTGTACGAGCGCTGGGTAGAGCGCGGTTACTTCGAGGCGGACGCCAAGAGCGACAAGCCCGCGTACACCGTCGTCATCCCGCCGCCGAACGTCACCGGTTCCCTCCACCTGGGCCACGCCTTCGAGCACACGCTCATCGACGCCCTCACGCGCCGCAAGCGGATGCAGGGCTACGAGACGCTGTGGCAGCCGGGAATGGACCACGCCGGGATCGCGACGCAGAACGTCGTCGAGCGGGAGCTGGCCAAGGAGGGCAAGTCCCGTCACGACCTGGGCCGCGAGGCGTTCGTCGAGCGGGTCTGGCAGTGGAAGGCGGAGTCCGGCGGTCAGATCGCCGGGCAGATGCGGCGCCTCGGTGACGGCGTCGCGTGGAGCCGGGACCGCTTCACCATGGACGAGGGCCTGTCCCGCGCCGTCCGGGCCGTCTTCAAGAGGATGTACGACGACGGCCTGATCTACCGCGCCGAGCGCATCATCAACTGGTGCCCGCGCTGCCTGACGGCCATCTCCGACATCGAGGTCGACTACCAGGACGACGACGGCGAGCTGGTGTCGATCCGTTACGGCGACGGCGAGGACAGCCTCGTCGTGGCGACGACCCGCGCCGAGACGATGCTCGGCGACACCGCCGTCGCCGTCCACCCCGACGACGAGCGCTACCGCCACCTCGTCGGCAAGCTGATCGAACTCCCGCTCACCGGACGCTCGATCCCCGTCGTCGCCGACACCCACGTCGACCCGGAGTTCGGCACCGGCGCCGTCAAGGTCACGCCCGCCCACGACCCGAACGACTTCGCCATCGGCCGACGCCACAACCTCGACTCGATCGCGGTCCTGGACGAGCGCGGCGTCATCACCGCGCACGGCCCCTTCGAGGGACTCGACCGCTTCGAGGCGCGTTCCGCGATCGTGGCCGCGCTGCGGGCCGAGGGCCGGATCGTCGCCGAGAAGCGGCCGTACGTCCACTCCGTCGGGCACTGCTCGCGGTGCAGGACGACGCTGGAGCCGCGGCTGTCGCTGCAGTGGTGGGTGAAGGTCGAGACGCTCGCCAAGGCCGCTGGGGACGCGGTCCGCGACGGCCGGGTCGACATCCACCCCGCCGACCTCTCCCAGCGCTACTTCGACTGGGTCGACAACCTCAACGACTGGTGCATCTCACGGCAGTTGTGGTGGGGCCACCGCATCCCCGTCTGGCACGGCCCGAACGGTGAGACCGTGTGCGTCGGCCCCGACGAGGAGCCCCCGGCGGGCAAGGGCTGGGAGCAGGACACCGACGTCCTCGACACCTGGTTCTCGTCCGGCCTGTGGCCCTTCTCCACGATGGGCTGGCCCGAGCAGACCGAGGACCTGGCCAAGTTCTACCCGAACTCCGTCCTGGTCACCGGGTACGACCTGATGTTCTTCTGGGTCGCCCGCATGATGATGTTCGGCCTGTACGCGATGGACGGCGAAGTCCCCTTCCGCACCATCGCCTTCCACGGCATGGTCCGCGACGAGCACGGCAAGAAGATGTCGAAGTCGTTCGGCAACACCGTCGATCCGATCGACTGGATGGACACGTACGGCTCCGACGCGCTGCGCTTCACCCTCGCAAGGGGCGCCAACCCCGGCACCGACGTGCCGATCGGCGAGGACTGGGTCCAGGCGTCGCGGAACTTCGCCAACAAGATCTGGAACGCGACGCGCTTCGCCCTCATGAACGGCGCAACGGTCGAGGGCGAACTCCCCTCCGCCGAGCGCCTTTCCGCCACCGACCGGTGGATCCTCTCCCGGCTCAACACGGTCGTGACCGAAGCGGACGCCTACTACGACGACTACCAGTTCGCGAAACTCGCCGACGCCCTCTACCACTTCGCGTGGGACGAGGTCTTCGACTGGTACGTCGAGCTGTCGAAGACGACGTTCATGGCGGGCGGCGAGGCGGCCAAGGTCTCCGCTCGCGTCCTCGGCGAAGTCCTCGACGTGACGCTGCGGCTGCTCCACCCCATCGTTCCGTTCGTGACCGAGACCCTGTGGACCACCCTCACCGGCGGCGAATCCGTCGTGATCGCCGACTGGCCGGCGGACAGCGGCTTCCGCGACGCCGCCGCCGAAGCGGAGATCGGCAACCTCCAGCGGGTCATCACCGAGGTGCGCCGCTTCCGCGCCGACCAGGGCCTCCAGCCCGGCCAGAAGGTCCCGGCCCGCCTGGACCTGTCCGGCACATCTCTTGCCGCGCACGAGGCCGCCATCCGCCAACTGCTGCGCCTCCAGCCGGAGGGCGACGGCTTCCACCCCACGGCGACCCTCCCGATCGCCGGCGCCACGGTCGCCCTCGACCTGTCCGGCACGATCGACGTCGCCGCCGAGCGCAAACGACTGACCAAGGACCTCGCCGCGGCCGAGAAGGAGAAGGCCCAGACGCAGGCCAAGCTCGGCAACGAGGCGTTCATGGCGAAGGCCCCGGAGAACGTCGTCGAAAAGATCCGCACCCGCCTGGCGAAGGCGGAAACGGACATCGTCCGCCTGGAGAACCAGATCAGCAGCCTGCCCCAGGCATAAGCACCCGAACAAGCGGAGGAGGCCCCGGACAGTGCGTCCGGGGCCTCGGCGGGGATCGCATCTCCGCCGCCCGGTCTTCGCCATCGGACGAGGGTGTACCGCGACCGTCAGGGATCAGTCCTCCTCGCTTTCCCCGCGGAGGCGGCGCACTCGTTCGCCGATTCCACTGGTAAGGCGGCCCGCCACCGAACCGGCCCGGTTCAGAGTCTCGTTGCGGAGGGCACGCGCGGAGTCGGCCCCCTCCGCGCCCTTCTCGATCGCCTTGTCCCGGACCTCCGCGAGCGCCTCCCCCCAGCGTCGTGCCTCCAGTTCCCGCCCGCCGCGCTCGATACCGAGCCGCTGGTGGAAGTCCACGACCCTGGTCTCGACGCGGTTGCTCGAGTGCACGACACCCGGAGAGGCGGCGGGGTGCAGCAGCACTTTCGCATTGGCCGTTTCGGCGGCCGCCTTCATACGGGCCACCAGGCGCTCGGTGCCCCGGGATATGAGCTCCAGCCGATTCTGCCGGGCCGCTCGCAGGCCGAGGCGATGCCGATCGAGTTCCTCAGGAGTGGAATTCAGCACACGGTCGAGTTCCAGTACGGCGAGCGCGTCCTGCAGTTGAAAACAGCGGGCGAGCACGGCCAGCCACTCCTGGGCACCGGTCTCGACGTCCTTGGCCACCTTTGCGAGATCGCCGATTTTGGCGCTGCGTTCCATCGTCTCCGCGAGAGCCTCGAGCCGGCGTAGCGCGTACGCCTGGGTCGAGGCGATCGCCGTCGGCGCGGACTGCACCTTCGACCAAGTGACCGCCGAGACATGGTCCACCGTCTCCCGGACAGCCATCGCCTCCTCGATCATCAGATCCACGCCGATCATCTCCGCCAGAGCGGCGTCCTTCTGAGCGCGGAGAACGTCGTCGACCTTCGCGCTGATGGTGGCGAGGTAGTCGGTGATCCCGTCCATGGCCTGCTCCAGCGCGAGCTGTGCCATGATCCCCGCGGCGCCGGAGAGGAGCCCCGGGTTGGCCAGACCTGCCCCGGGCCCCTTCACGAACTCGACGAAGCCCTTGATCTGCCCTTTCTTCCCCTTCAGCACACCGGTCAGGACATCGGTTGCGGCGTTCTTCCGCAGCCCGTACTTGTCGATGAGCTTGGCGGAGTCCTTCGTCAGCTTCACCCAGCGCCCGGATTCGGCGGAGAGGTCAGAAGCCAGCTTCGCCGCTTCGGCCGCACTGCCGAGCGCCGAACGCAGCCGCCGCAGCCCGAGATCCTTGGACGACGTCAGCCCTTCGGAGACGAGGAAGCGCTCGACCGCCGTCAGCTCGCCGATAACCGCCAGTCCGTCGCCGTCGCTGATCAGCTGTATCTCGTACTCCACGCTCAACTCCTCAAGTGGCCCGTCCTGTCCATGAATTAGCAGAAGTCCACCGCCACCGGGCGACAGTTCGCCATGCGGATCCCGATCGGGACCCGGCCCCGCCGGCGGGCCGCACCACAGCCGCATGCCCCCTCCCGCGGAAAGGGTGCCTGAGGGCTGAGCCGGGCCGGGGCCCGTCGAGCAGCCGGGGGCTTCTGTCAGTGGTGGCGGATAGGTTGGTCAGGAGAGGTGGGGCAGGCAGGCGGGAGGGGGCGGGGTGAAGCGGGCTGCTACGGGGGCTCTGGTGGGGTTGGCTGTCGGGGACGCCATGGGGTTTCCGACGGAGTTCAACGGCATGGCGCAGATCGCTGCGAAGTACGGGCCGTGGCGGACCATGCCGTTGCCGCTCTCCTCGGGGCGGGCGTACGTCACGGACGACACGCAGATGACGCTGGCCCTGGGCGAGGGGCTGGTCGAGGCGCTGGGCGGGGGTCTGCTGACGGCCGGCCGGATGGAGCCGCCGGTCCGCGCGCGTTTCGTCGAGTGGTACTTCTCGCCGGAGAACAACCGTGCGCCCGGCGGGACGTGTCTGCGCTCGTGCGAGCGGCTGAGCCGTGGCGGTGCGTGGCAGGCGGCCAGCGACGTCGGCTCCAAAGGGTGCGGGGCGAACATGCGCGTCGCGCCGCTGGGGCTGGTCCCCGGGCTGGACGGGCGGCAGCGTTCCGGGGCGGCCCAGTTGCAGTCGGCCCTCACGCACGGGCATCCCACCGCGCTGGCCGCCAGCGACCTGACCGCGTACACCGTGCGGCTGCTGGCCCAGGGCGCCGCTCCCGGCGAACTGCTGCCCGCGCTCCGCGCGTACGCGATCGCGAGCCGCGGTGACTACCGAGCCGACTGGCTGGGCGATCTCGCCGACCGCGCGCAGGACCCGGACCGTACGTCCTTCGCCGCCCGCGGCTGGGACGAGTGCCTCGCGGTGCTGGACCGGGTGGAGAGCGCGTTGCGCGCACCGGACGTGGAGGCCGACCCGTGCTCGGCCACGGGGGCGGGCTGGATCGCCGAGGAGGCCTTCGCCACCGGCCTGTACTGCTTCCTGCTGCTGCCCGACGACCCGCCGTCGGTGGTCCGGCGGGCCGCGTACTCCTCCGGCGACTCCGACTCCGTCGCCGCCCTCGCCGGGGCCTTCGCCGGTGCCCACCACGGCGCCGACGCGTGGCCGGCGGAGTGGGTGCGGGACATCGAGTACCGCGACCGGCTGCTCGCGCTCGGCGCCGCCTGGGACGACTGACGGCGGGGCCGTCGCGGAACGGGCCACCGCCGTCGTCTCCGTGGGGTCGGCCCGGGTGCCGCGGGCCGCCCTCGCTGCCGGCGGCCGCGAGGGCGGCCCATGGCTCAGGCGGTGAGCAGTGTCAGCACCGTGGCGATCCTTCCGCCGCGGACGGTGATGATGTCGACGCCGCGCGCCAGGGGGTGGCCTTCGGGGCCGAACGCCCAGGCGAGGGCTCCGCGGTCCGGGCCGGTGTAGGGCGGGCCGTCCTCGGTGAAGGCCGCGGTGGGCGGGGCCTTGTCGAGCAGTGCGCGCGCCTTGTCCTCTAGCGCGTCCCAGCCGGTGGTGACGCCCTCGGGGTCGGTGAACGTGACGTCGTCGGTGTAGATCCGCTCGATCGCGGCCCGGCGTGAGGCGGCGTCGCGGTTGCCGAAGACCTCGTGGAGGTTGGCGGCCAGCAGGTCGGTCACGGTGGGCGGTACGGACGGCGGTGGCGGTGCGGACATGGTGCTCTCCTTCGGAGTTGTCGCCGGGGGCGCCGACCGGGTCGGGGCCCGGTCGGCGCTCGGCGTCTTCCACGCTACGGGGCAGGTCAGGGGGTGGCCCGCCGGCGCGGCCGGGTCAGATCTGGCTCGCGCCGCCGTCGACGTAGATCTCGGCGCCGGTCATGTAGCTGCTGGCGTCGGAGGCGAGGAAGAGCACCGTCCCGGCGATCTCCTCCGGGCTGCCGAGGCGGTGCATCGGCACTCCGGCGGCCAGGCCCTTCAGCAGCTGCTCGGCCGCGGCGGGGTCACCGGCCAGGCCGCTCAGTCCCGGTGTCTCGATCGGGCCGGGGGCGATGCTGTTGACCCGGATCCGGCGGTCCACCAGCTCGGCGGCCCAGCTGCGGGTGAACGAGCGGATCGCGGCCTTGGTGGCGGCGTAGACGCTGAACGACGCGGCGCCCTTGGTGTCGATGTTGGAGCTGGTCAGGATGATCGAGGCCCCCGGCCGCAGCAGGGGCAGCGCCTTCTGCACGGTGAAGAGGGTGCCCCCGACGTTGGTGTGGAACGTTTCGGCGTAGTGCTGCCAGGTGATGTCGGGCAGCGCCGCGAACTCGCCGCCGCCGGCGTTGGCGAACACGACGTCCAGGCCCGCGTCCTGCCCGATCGCCGCGAACAGGTGGTCGAGGTCGTCGAGGTTCGAGACGTCCGCGCGCACTCCGGTGGCGCGGTCGCCGATCGAGGCCACCGCCTCGTCCAGCGCCTGCTGCCTACGGCCGGTGAGGAAGACGTGCGCGCCCTCCTCGGCGAGCCGCCGGGCGGCGGCCAGTCCGATGCCGGAGGTCGCACCGGTCACGAGGGCGGTCTTGCCGTCGAGCTGTCCCATGGTCGTACTCCTCGGTCGTGGCGCGATTTCCGCACCGTTCGGTACCGAATAACCGGGGCACCGCCCGCACTATTTCCGTACCGGTCGGTTAATATTTGAGCGGGCCGAGGACGAGGCGCGGAGGTCACCATGGCGGAACGCGGCAGGCCACGGGGCTTCGACGCGGACGCGGCACTGGACCGGGCGATGGAGGTCTTCTGGCGCCGGGGGTACGAGGGCGCGTCCCTGAGCGACCTCACCGCGGCCATGGGCATCAACCGGACGAGCATGTACGCGGCGTTCGGCAACAAGGAGTCGCTGTTCCACCGGGCCGTCGACCGCTACGCGGAGGCGGAGATGGCCTACGCCCGCGAGGCGCTCGCCGAGCCCACCGCCTACGCGGTCGTCGAGGCGTTCCTCCGGGCCAACGCCGACGCGCTCACCCGCCCCGACCGGCCCCCCGGGTGCCTGTCCGTGCAGGGCGCCCTCGCCCAGGGCGGCGACGGCGGCCACATCGCCGCCTTCCTCGCCGGCAGGCGGCTGGCGGGTGAGCAGGCGCTGGCCGACCGCCTCGCCCGCGCGGCCGCCGAGGGCGACCTGCCCGCGGGCACCGACCCGGTCGCCCTGGCCCGGTACGTCATGGTCGTCAGCGAGGGCAACGCCGTCCACGCGGCCGCCGGCGCGGGGCGCGAGGCACTGCACGCCACCGTCGACGTCGCCCTGCGCGCGGTGCCGGGCGGCGCCGCGCTCCCTGACCGGGCCGGGGCTCCCGTGTAGCCCGCCCGGCGGCCCTCGGCCGGGCATCGGCCTGCCGCCCTCACCCGTCGCCGGGCCCGCTCTTCGCGAAGGTCGCCGGGGCGAAGGTGAAGGCCACGTATGTGCGGTCGGTGAGGGTGAAGGTGGCGGCCTCGGTCATCGCGTAGTGGCGGTGGACCGCGAGGGAACGGGTGTTGGTGGATTCGACGAAGGCGACGGCCAGGTCGTAGCTGTCCTTCAGGGTGTGGCTGAGGGTGGTGAGGAGGCGGGTCAGGATGCCGCGGCCCTGGTGGGCGGGGGCGACGGCGACGGGGCCGTAGAGGAAGAGGCGGCCCAGGTCGTGGTCGGCGGCTTCGGTGACCGCGGTGACGGCCGCCGCGGCGGGGTGGTGCGGGGGGAGCCCGCCGGGCTCGCTGGTGATCGCGAAGCCCGCGAGGTCGCCCGTGGAGTCGGCTTCGGCGACGAAGATGCCAGGGCCGTCCTGGAGGCGGGCGAGGAGGTCGGGGGTCATGGTGCCCTGGACGAAACCGCGGCGGGCCCGCTCCTCGGGGGAGAGGTCGTCGCCGCGGGCCTGGTCCATCAGGGCGAGGATCGCGGCGTGGTCTTCCGGGCGGGACCTGCGTACGGTGATCGTCATACCGTGACCCTAGGCGCGGTGGAGGGGGAACACGGGGTGGCAGTGCAGCGCATCATGACGCGCAACGCCCGCTTCCAGCAGTTGCAGACGCTGCTGGGCAACCGCACCAAGCGCGGGCGGGCCGGGGAGTTCCTCGTGCAGGGCGTGCGGCCGATATCGCTGGCCGTCGAGCACGGCTGGACGGTGCGGGCGCTGCTCTACGACGCCGGGCGGCCACCGTCCCGGTGGGCCGAGGAGCTGTTGCGCCGGACCGGGACCGAACGGGTCGCCGTGGCATCGGAGTTGCTCGCGGAGCTGAGCGAGAAGGCGGACGGGTCGGCGGAGATCCTGGCCGTCGTCGAGATGGCCCCGGACAGCCTGGACCGGATCAGGGTCCACGACCGCTTCCTCGGGCTGCTCTTCGACCGTCCGACGCAGCCGGGCAACATCGGCAGCATCGTCCGCTCGGCGGACGCCTTCGGCGCCGACGGGCTCATCGTGACCGGGCACGCGGCCGACCCGTACGACCCCAAGTCGGTGCGGGCGTCGACCGGTTCCTTCTTCGCCGTGCCCGTCGTGCGCAGCCCGTCGCACCACGAGGTGACGCGGTGGCTTGAGGCCGAGCGCGCGCGGGGGCGGCCGGTGGCCGTCGTCGGGACGGACGAGGACGGGGACGCCGACATCGCGGACACCGACCTGACCGGGCCGGTCCTGCTGCTCATCGGCAACGAGACGGCCGGGCTCAGCGCGGCGTGGCGCGGCCTGTGCGACCACGTGGCCCGCATTCCCATGACGGGTTCGGCCAGTTCGCTGAACGCCGCGAACGCCGCCTCCGTCGTCCTGTACGAGGCCCGCCGCCAGCGCGGCGCGGAGACCGGGCGGGGTGTCGCGGCAGCGCCCGGACGGTGACCCCGTCACCGTGGCGCCGGGGGCGCGGACGGGACGGCGCCGCCCCCGGGAGGCGGGCTCCCGGGGGCGGGCCGGGGTCAGTTCAGGGTGATCGGGGCGGTGTCGTCCGCCGGGTCGGGGTCGTAGGCGGGGCGGCCGGACGGGCCCCAGTTCATGGAGATCGAGCCCTGCGCGGCCGGGATCACCTCGTCGACGTGGACGGTGAGGGAGAAGTGCGAGACCTCGCCCGCCGGGGAGACGATGTCGCCGTTCGAGCAGGAGTAGGACGTGGCGCCCTGCGGGTGGCAGTTGGCCGAGGCGCTGACCGGGGTGGTGCCGGGCGGGAGGTGGACGGTCGCGATCCTCGTGTCGCCGCTGCGGTCGAAGATGGTCGCGGGGCCGTTGTTGGTCATGGCGAGGTCGAGCGTCACGTCGTCGCCCGCGGCGGCCGTGGCGGTGGCGCCGGTCACCGAGAAGTCCGCGGTGTTGGCGGCCTGGATGCTGGTGATGCGGTAGTCGCCGTGCGCACCGCGCTGGCTCAGCGACACGGTGCCGGCCGGTGCGTCGGTGGGCGTTCCGGGCGTGAGGGTCTTGAGCGTCAGCTGCCCGCCGGTGCCCTGCGTCCACTCGCGGCCGGCGGCGGACTGCGCGATGCCGGGGTCGCCGGCCGGCGCGATCATCGAGTCCAGGTAGGTGGCGTAGGCGGTCGACTCGACGTTGAGCCGCACCGCGGGTGCGAGCGCGGCCTTCTCGCCCGGCAGCACCTCGCCGGGGATGTCGCACAGCGCCAGGGCCGCTTCCCGGGGGTCGCCCTCGCCGCTGTAGCGGCAGTTGGCGAAGTGCCGGGCGAAGCCGATGCCGGGCGAGGCCCACAGCAGGGCCTGGGTGCCGTCCGCGGGGCGGTCGCCCCGGTTGGTGAAGCGCACCGGCTCGGTGACGGCGGAGCCGACCGCGACACCGGTGAGGTTCGTCGGCTGGGTCTGGTCGTAGGCGGGTCCGCCGATGTCCACCGTGCCCGTGCCGCCCACGACGACCGCGTTGTCCGCGGTGCCGCTGACGGTGTAGTCGGCGGACGCCCCGGCCGGGGCGCCGGCCTTCGCCTTGATCGTCATCTGGGTGAGGGCGCCGATCGAGCCGACGCCGTCGAGGTTGTCGTAGAAGAACATCTCCCAGCAGCTCGCGACGTGCTCGACGACCGTGCAGTTGTCGGAGAAGGTCACGTCCGCGATCGCGGAGAGCTGCGTCACGTCGACCGTCAGCGTGACGTTGGCGCTCAGGCTGCTCGCGGTCGTGGTGAACGAGAGGTAGGGCGAGGTGGTCGTCGAGACCCCGGCGAGTGTGGCCGGGGAGACGGCGACCGGTGCGGTCTGCCGGAGTGTGAGAACCGGCTGGTCGTCGGCGTGCGCCGGGGCGACCCCGGTGAGCGCGAGGCCCACCGCGGCGCCGGCGGTGGCCACCAGGGCCACGGCACGGCGATTTCGTGTGTACGACATGGTTTTCCCCCCACGGACTGGAACGTCCCCATCGCCCCGGCCCCTTGAGGGCCTGTCAGGCGTACCGCGCCGAGCGCGGGCGAGGGACAGGCTAGGCACAGGAAAGGCGTCCGGGCCACGGCGTTCTGGGCGCCGGGCGCGGCCAAATCCGGCTGATCCGGCACGAACGATCACCGCCTTTGCGCACTTTTGACGAGCCCGTGAGCCGCTGTTCCCCCGCCCTCCGCCGGGGTTCCGCCCGCCGCCGGGACACCGCCCTCCGCCGGGGACAGCAGGCGGCGCAGCGACCTGGGCGTACGGCCGAGGTGGTGGCGCAGGGTGCGGGTCAGGTGGGACTGGTCGGCGAAAGCGAGGTCGGCGGCGAGGACGGCGAGGCTGGGTTCGCCCTGCTCCAGGCGGTCGAGGGCGCGGGCGACCCGGACCCGGTTGCGGTAGCGGGTGAGGGACACGCCCAGCTCGCGGGTGAAGGCGCGGCTCAGCCGGTACGGGGAGACGTCGAGCAGCTGCGCGAGCGGGAGCAGACCGTCGGCGGCGGGGTGGGCCGCGGTGATCGCCTCGCGGGCCGAGGCGACGAGCGCGGCATCGCCGCCGGGCGGGGGTACGGGGGCGGTGACCGCCCGGGTGACGGTCGCGGCGAGCAGGCCGAGCAGCTCCTCCGTCAGCGCGAAGTCGACGTCACCGGCCCGCGCGCTCGCCAGCAGACGGCGGTGGGCCAGGTCGAGACGCGCGTCGACGTACACGCCCGCGGCGGGCGGGCGCGCCGCGTCACCGGCCATCGCGCGCCACAGCGCCGGGGTGACGCTCACGGACGTGCAGTCGTCACCGCCCGCGGGGTGGGCGAAGTGCTCCTCCTGTCCGGGGACGCCGACGTACGCCAACGTCGTGTCCAGGTCGGCGGCGGCGCCGGACGCGCGGCGGCGGAAACGGCCACGGCGTACGAGCACCACCCGGTAGTCGTCGTGCACCTCGGGCTCCGACCAGCGCGTGTGGTCGTCCCGGCAGGACACAGCGGTGACGCTGAAGTCGGGCCGGCTCGCGAGGGTGGTGGCCGAGCGCACACCTGAACGCTAGCCCGGGGGTCTGACAACGGGAGCGGCCGCGATGCCGCGCGGGGACGTACGTCCCGGGGCCCGGCGTCCCCGGGGCCGCCCCGCAAGGATGTCCAAGACGGTGGACGGCGGGGGCCCGCAGGCTGGTCCGCGTGCTCCTGCCCCGCCGGTCGGCGGCGGTGGCGGGGGGCGCGCCCACCTGTCGTCGTGACGAAAGGTCACCTCATGTCCGTCCGCACACTGTCCACCACGATCGTCGTCGACTGCGCCGACCCGGCGGCCCTCGCCGCCTTCTACCGGACGGCCACCGGCTGGGACGTCACCTCCAGCGACGCGGAGTACGCGACGCTCGGCGACGGCGGCCCGGTGCAGATCGCCTTCCAGCGCGTCGAGGGCCACCGGGCGCCGGACTGGCCGTCCGCTCCGGCGCACGCGCATCTCGACCTCACCGTCCACGACGTCGGCGGCACCGTCGAGGAACTGCTCGCCGCGGGGGCGGGCAAGCCCGGTTTCCAGCCGGGCGAGGACAACTGGGTGGTGCTCACCGACCCCGAGGGGCACCCGTTCTGCCTGGCGCCCGGCGAGTGACGGCAACCCGGGGGTGACGGGCCGGGGACGTGACGGCGACGGGGGTGACGGGCCCGCCACCCCCGTCGCCGTACCGGTCCGGGGGTCAGGAGCGTGGGGGCGGGATGAGGCCGCAGAGGTGGGTGCCGGGGTCGGCGGGGGTGTCGCTGGTCCAGAACTGGCGCCACAGCTCGGCGAACTCGGACCGGCTGAGGTGGCCGTCGCCGTTGAGGTCGAGGAGGTCGAAGACGCCCGTCAGGTTCTCGGGGCGGCCGTTCCACGTCTCGACGAGCCGGTGGTGCTCCTCGCGCGTGATGCGGCCGTCGCCGTCGGCGTCCACCGCGTCGAAGATGGTGTCGGCGGTCGCCGTGACCTCGGCGAGCATCGTGGGGAGCCGGTCGACGACCTGGAGCATCTCGGGCAGGTCGACCGCGCCGTCCCCGTCCGCGTCGGCGATCCCGGCGATCAGCCCCCACCAGCCCAGGAGCAGGCTCTCGACGCGGGCGCGCAGGTCAGCGTCCCGTCCCACCGCGGGCAGTTCGCCCCAGCGGTCCGCGAGCGCCCGGAAGTCGTCCTCCCGCAGATAGCCGTCGCCGTCCGCGTCGAACGCCGCGAACATCCCCCTGAACTTGTGTTCCTGAAACACGCTGGCCACAAGCGCCTCCCTCCCGGCGCCGCACCCGACGCCGCACCCGGCCCCGCGCCCCGCGGGGCCCCACGCAAAACGGTAGGGGCGGGCGTACCCGTACATCCACGGGCACATATGCGCGAACGCGCGGCGCGCCCGGCCCCGGGACGCCCGGCACCGCGTGGGACGTGGACGATCCCGGTGCGAGCTGATCAACTCGGCGGGGGCGGATGCCCCGTACGAGAACGGGCCGCCGTGGAGGGAGAAGGCAGACATGACGTCCGTGCCGCCGGAGGGCGGGGCTCCCGTCGTCACCGGGGAGATTCCCGGCTCCTTCGCCTGGGGGGTGCTGCACGAACGGCATCCCGCGCTGGTCGAGCGGGTCCGCCGGGCCACGCCCTACCCGCCGGAGCAGCAGCGGGCGCTCGACGCGCTGCTGGCGGAGATCGCGGAGGGCGGGGTCGTCGGACCGCTGGAGGACGGGGGGCCGGGGGCGGCGATCTGGCGGGAGTGGGGGGAAGGACATGTGGGACGGCGCTGGGCCGAGGTGCCGTTCCTGTGGGCCGAGAGCTACTTCTACCGCAGACTCCTCGGCGCACTGGGCTACTTCGCCGCGGGTCCGTGGCAGGGCGTCGACCCCTTCGCGCCGTTCAAGCGGGAGGAGCTGGCCGCCGGGAAGGTCGACGAGGAGCTGGCGGCGCTGGAGCGGCTGCCGCACCTGCCCGCGACGGAACGGGACACCGCCGTCCTGCTGTCCTCGCTGTGGGGCAACCGGGCCGACCTGGGCTTCCGGATGTCCTCGGGGAAGGGCGGAAAGGGCGGAAAGGGCGGGAAAGGCGGGGAGGGCGAGGCGGTGCCGGGGCTGGTCGCCGACGACAGCGCCGCGCTGTGGGAGGTGCTGGACGGCGGGCCGCCCGGCACGGTCTGCCTCGTCGCCGACAACGCCGGGCCCGAGCTGCTGCCGGACCTGGTGCTGGCCGACCACCTGCTGGGCACCGGGCGGGCCGCGGACGTCGTGCTGCACCTGAAGGCGTATCCGTACTTCGTCTCCGACGCCACCGTGCGGGACGTGCTCGACTGCCTGGACCGGACGGCCGCCGGTCCCGGCGCGGAGCTGGGACGGCGGCTGCGCGACGCGATCGCGGACGGGCGGCTCGGCCTGCGCACGCACCCGTTCTCCTGCGCGCCGCTCCCGTACGCGGACATGCCCGCCGACCTGCGCGCGGACTTCGCGGCCGCGACGCTCACGATCATGAAGGGCGACCTGAACTACCGGCGCCTGGTCGAGGACCGGCTGTGGCCCGTGACGACACCCTTCGCCGAGGTCACGGCGGGCTTCCCGGGGCCGGTGGCGGCGCTGCGCACGCTCAAGTCCGACGTCGTCACCGGGCTGACCGCACGGACGGCGGACGCGCTCGACGCGGCGGGCGGCGCCTGGCGGACGAGCGGGACGCACGCGCTGATCCAGGTCAGGGCGTAACCGGGCGCGTACCGGAGACGTACCGGAGACGTACCGGGCGCGTATCGGACGAACCGGGCCACGGTGGCGTAGCTCACGAAAATCCGACAAACGGAACTGCTGCTTCCGCCTGCTCGTCCCTCCCCACGAACGGCGAATCCCGCGAAGGGCGAGGGGAAGGACGGGCGGAGTCCGGCATGGGCGAGGCGAGGAGCGCGGACCGGCACCCGGCGGCCCCGGAGTGGCCCGGGGACGCACAGCCGGTGCGCGCGGACACGGACACGGACGCGCACGGCGACGGTACGCGGGGTGCGGGCGACGCGGCCGCCTTGGACGCGCCCGCGCCCGTTCCCGCCGACCGCAAGCGCGGGCTCGACCTCAGCGTGCCGCAGGTGGCGGGCAGCGCGGTGGCCGCGGTCGTCGCCGCCAAGCTCGCCTCGAACCTCGGCGTCTACGGCACGATCGTGGGCGCGGGCGTGGTCAGCGCGCTGGGCACGTGCGGCGGCTCCGTCCTGCAGTACGTCTTCCGGCACACCGGCCGCCGCGTCCAGGAGGCCGCCGTCCAGGCGGGCCCCGCCGCCCGCCGAGCGCTGACCTGGACCGATGTATCGCACCGGGCGACCACGACGCTCCCCCGGGAGGACCTGGACCGTACGGCCGTCTCCCCCGCCTCCCCCGTCTCCGACCACAACCGGGACCCGGACCGTACGCCCGAGGCCACCGACGCCCATGACGGCTACGGCGCCGCCACCTCCTACCGGGCCGGGCGGCGGCGGGGATGGCGGCGGCCCGTGGTCGCCGTCGCGCTCGCGTTCGGGCTCACGATGGCCGGGATCACCGGCTACGAGGCCATCGCGGGCGAGAACCTGAGCGGCCACGGCGGCACCACCATCGGCAACGCCTTCACGGGCGGCGGCCACGGCTCCGGCCACTCCGGCGGCGGCGGTGGGTCCGGCACCGACACCCCGTCCGCCCCCACCGACCGGGAGCAGCCGGACACCCCGCACCCCACCGGCACCGCCCCCGGCGAAGGCCATGTCACCCCCCGGCCCGACCCCTCGGCCACCACCCCGCAGCCGAACCCGACCGCCCCCACGACCCCGGACCCGGCGACGCCGACCTCCCCGGCGCCGACGACACAGCCCCCGACGTCCCCGACGCCGACCCCGACCCCGACCGACGGCGGCGGTTCTCAGTAGCGGGATCCGCCGTCTCAGGACGCCCCGGGGGCGTCGAGCACCGCGCGCACCTTCGCCATCGTCGTGGTGAGGGCGGCGCGGACGGCGTCGAGGGCGGCGGCGTCGCGCGTGACGGCTGCCTTCTGGAGGGCGGCGTCCGCGGTGTTCCAGATGCCGACGACGTGCGCCTGCCGCTTGCACGCCACGTCCGCGGTCGCGGTGGCCAGCTCCCGGGCGGAGGGGGTCGCGGACTGCCAGTCGGCGGCGTTGTCGACGGCGACCGGGTCGGGGTAGTGCTGGCCGCGGGCGGCCATGCAGGCCGACCAGTCGGCGAAGGCGCGACGCACGGCCGGGTTGGCGAGGGACTGCTGCCAGGTGTCGATCTGCAGCTTGTTGGGCAGGTCGGCGCGGGTCAGCGCGTCGTCGGTGCCGGTCAGGGCGCGGTTGGCCTGGGCGGTGCAGCCGCCCTCGGGCACCGGGCGGCCGTCGATGCGGGGGTGTGGCACCGGGTTGCCCGCGGGGTCGAGGCCGAGGCTGACGAGCGCGCGGTCGGCGGCGCTGCGGTGGTCGGGCCGCGGGGCCTGCTCGGCCTGCTGGGCGGCGTGGTCGCGGCGGTCGACGCGGACGTACGACGGGGTGAGCGACGTGTGGTAGCCGTAGACGCGGGCGGTCGCGGGGTCGGTGAGCATGTAGCGCCTGGCGGTGAGCGAGGTGACGTCGGCGTCGTCCGCGGTGAAGGCGGGCGGCAGCGGGTCGGGGCTGAAGCCGAGACCGGCGAGGCAGCGGTTGGCCAGGATCTGCCGGGCGGTGGCGTAGTCGCGCAGCTGGCGCCCGGAGGGCAGGTAGGCGGCGAGCGGAATGTCCGGCGCGGCGGCGTCCGGGTCCGAGCCCGGATCCGCGGCCGGGTCCGAGCCCGGTTCCGCGGCCGGGGCGTGCGCCGCGCTGCCGGTCGCCGAGGGGCGGCCGGGGTCGCGGTCACCGGCGGAGGACGTGCAGCCCGCGGTCGCGGCGAGGGTGACGGCGACGGCGGCCGCGGCACACGCCGCGGCCGCCGTGAGCCCGGCGCGCGGCCGGGCGGGATGGATCGGCACAGCGGGCCTTACTGCGTCCAGAGGTAGGACGCGTTCTGGTTGTACGTGTTCACCAGCTGCTTCTTCTGGAGCGTGCCGACGTAGTCGGAGGCGCCCATGAAATTGCTGTTGAAGTACACGTACACGGACTTGGTGACGTTGCGGTTCCACGCCGAGGCCGCATTGTTCTTGACGTACTGGCCGTATCCGGCGAGCCCCTTGGTCAGGAACGTGTAACCGGCGAGGTTCTTGATATTCCCGTCTTCGTAGCGGCTGTCGAAAAGCGACCCCGCCTGGTTGGAGTTGTAGTACAGGCAGAACTCGCCGGTCCTCGCCTGCCCGGAGACGCCGGCGTTGCAGACGCCGTCGCGGTCCGCCGCCGTGGCCGTGGCCATGCCCATGACCGTGGCCAGGGCGGTCGCCGACAGCACCGCCGCGGCCCCGCCCAGAACCTTCCTTGCCTTGCTCATCGAACGTCCTCTCGGATAACGGAAATCGACTGATGACTTCCGCTGCCGAGAAAGGTACTCCCGATATCACGGGGTATTCACCACGACCCGCCCGGGATGATGAGATATAAAGTTTGACATTCATCTGACATTCACGTGTCAGGAATTCCGTGCCGCCCCGATGTCCGCGAGCATCCGCCGCTGGTGCCGGTGCCCCACCGTCTCGTAGCCGACCACCGTCACGAACGGCGCGAGCGTCAGGACGAGCAGGCACGTCGGGACGGCGACACCGGCCGCGGCCAGCAGCGCCGCGGCCAGCAGGACCAGCAGCGTCAGGCCGATGAGCAGCAGGTGGAAGGGGTCGGGCGCGGACAGCAGCAGGGTGTGCAGCAGATAGACCGTCAGCAGGTAGAGGCCGACGGGCAGCACGAGGGCGAGCACGACGGCGAGGTCGCCGATGTGCGCGTGCTCCTCCAGGCTCAGGCCCGCGACGTGCAGCCCCGCGCCCGCACCCGCGATGCCGAGGAAGACCGCCATGTGGCCGTAGCCGAACAGGTAGCCGCGCGACCTGCGGTGGACGAGGATGTCGCCCCACGGCACGGCGAAGTACACCCACCACATGCCGAAGGTCAGGCCGACGCCCGCGATGACGATCGCGACGGCGTTCCACGTCCACATCGTGCCGTCCCGGCCGCCCAGAAGTTCACCCGAAGAGGCGACGGTGCCGACGACGCCCTCGCCCAGGGTGATGATCGCGAAGAGGCTGTAGCGCTCGGCGACATGGTGCGGATGCCACGGCGTGCCGCCCGCGCCGCCCTGGCCGAACACCGGCAGCAGCAGCTCCATGATCGCCAGGACGGCGAAGAGCGTGAAGGCGGCCGCCTGCGGCATCGTCACGAAGCCGACGACCACCCAGCCGGCCTGCACGACCACCGTCCAGCGGATGCTGGCCATGCCCACGTCGTGGAAGTCCGGCGCCGCGCGCGCGGCCCGCCACCACTGGGCGACCATCGCCACCCGCATCACGACGTAGCCGATCACCATCGCCCGCAGCTCCAGATGGCCGCCCTCCTTGACGGAGTGGAACATCGCGGGCAGGCCGAGGGCGAAGACGACGACCCCGATCATCTGGAGCATCGTCAGGACGCGGTAGAGCCAGTCGTCGGTGCCGAAGGCCGAGGAGAACCAGCTGAAGCTGATCCAGGCCACGGAGATCGCGAACATCGCGAGGACGAAGGCCACGGCACCCTTGCCGTAGACGCCCTCGGCGACCATGTCCGCGAACTGCCCGGCCGCGGTGCCGACGGCGACGACGAAGGTGAGGTCGAAGAGCAGCTCCAGGGGCGTGGAGACGCGGCCGTGCTCCTCGGGGTCGCGCCCGCTCATCGGGACGAGACCGTGCGCCAGCCCGCCGTCTCCCCCGCTGCCGCCGACCCCGCCCGTGCCGTGTTCCGACTCGCTCATACGCAGCATCATGCCGTGGCGGCGGCTCCCGGCCGGCGTTCCGCGGCGACCGCGCCGACCAGCAGGCCGACGGCGATGGCCGTGACGATCGTGACCAGCTTCGTCAGGTCGCGGAAGCCCTCGACGGGGTAGCCGCCCGCGAGCGCGGTCAGGCCGCGCAGGCCCAGCGAGCCGACCGTGAGGGTGAAGAAGCCGGGCAGCAGCAGCACCAGACGGGGCGGCAGGCCCGGCCGGGCACCGAGCCAGGTGGCCGCCGCGCCCAGCACCACGGCGGCCGCGAAGGTGCCGCCGACCTCGCCGACGAGCTTGGTCGCACCGGTTTGGACGCCCACCGTCGCGTACACCAGCAGGAGCAGCATGCCCAGGTGCCGTACGGGCACGGCGAAGGCCAGCACGGTGCCGGCGGTGAAGACGATCCAGGCCAGGAAGAGCGCCCAGCGCGGCAGATCGGAGGTGGCGGCGACATCGAACAGGTCGTGCCGGGAGCGGCCGGTGACGGCCAGTCCGAGCAGCACCCCGAGGAAGAGCTGGACGAGCAGGAACACCGCGTAGACCAGCCGGATCGCGCCCGTGGTGAGGAATCCGGCGGCGAGTTCGGCGGTGGCGGCGGACAGGTAGTCGCCGGGGACGAAGTAGAAGAGCGCGGGCAGCATCAGCAGCACCGGGCCGCCGTGCGCGGGGGTGCGCGCGAAGACCTCCAGCGTGAGAAGCGAGACGGTGGCGGCCGCGACCAGCGGCAGGATCGCCGCGAGCCGCCGCGCCCGCCCGGCGCTGACGGCGAGCGTCGCGGTGATCGCGCCGAGCACCGCCGACGTCCAGATCTCGTACCAGGTGGGCTGCATGAGCGGCGCGAAGCCGACCGCGAAGAGCGTGATGCCCAGCAGCCGCAGCCACCACGGGTACGGCTGCGGCGCGTCACGGATCGCGGCGAGCGCGCGGGCGGCCGCGGCGGTGTCCAGACGGCCCGCGGACACGTCCGTGAGCAGCGGTTTGAGGGCGATGACCTGGTCCATCCGGAAGGCCTCGGGGAAGCCGCGGACGGTCACGGTGCTCAGCTCGCCGTGCGAGGTGACGGTGACGGTGGCGCCGTCCGGCACCACGACCAGGTCCGCGTACGCGCCGAGCCCGCGGGCCGCGGCGCCGACGGAGCGGTGGACCTGCTCGGCGCCCTCGCCGCTGGTGTCGAGCAGGAGGCGGGAGAGGTCGGCGAGGAAAGCGACCGTCTCGCGGTGCGCGGCCCGGTCGGCCGGGTCGGGCGGGGCGCCCGACGGCCCGGCGGTGGGGACGGCCCAGGTGCCGGGGGCGTCCGCCGGGACCTCGGGCGTACGGCCCTGCGGGGACGGGGACGGGGACGGGGCCGGGGACGGGGACGGCTGCGGGTCGGAAGGGTTCACGGGCTCACCGCGCCTCACCGCCTCACCGCCTCACCGGCGGGAGGCGCCGAAGAGGGTCAGGAAACGGGCCTCGACCTCGGCCATGTGCTGGATCTCGGACGGGTCGACGCTCTCGTTGGGCGCGTGGATGAGGCACAGCGGCTCCTCGACGCCCATGAGGACGATCTCCGACCGCGGGTAGCTGTCGGCCAGCACGTTGCACAGCGGGATGGAGCCGCCCTGCCCGACGAAGGCCATCGGCTTGCCGTAGACCTTGCGCATCGCCTCGCCGAGCGCCCGGTACGCGGGCCCGTCCGTGACCGCGGCGAAGGGCTCGCCGGTCCCCTCCGGTTCGACGGTGACGCGGACGCCCCAGGGCGCGGCGTTCGCCAGGTGGTCCATGAGTGAGCGCTCGGCCAGATGCGCCTGGAGCCCCGGCGGAATGCGCAGCGAGACACGGGCCCGCGCGGTGGCGGGCACGGCGGCGGCCGAGCCGACGACGGGCGGGCAGTCGATGCCCAGGACGGTGACGGCGGGGCGGGCCCACAGCCGGTCGGCGACGCTGCCCGAGCCGGTGAGCGGAACCCCTTCGAGCACACCGGCGTCCTCGCGGAACCGCACCTCGTCGTAGGGCTCGCCCTTCCAGCGGCCGTCGCCGGGCAGGCCCTGCACCCGGGTGCCGCCGGTCTCCGGGTCGCGCAGCGTGGCGAGCACGTGGACGAGCGCGGCCAGCGCGTCGGGCGCCGGTCCGCCGAACATGCCCGAGTGCACCTCGCCGGCCAGCGTCTCGACGGTCACCACCACGTTGACCAGGCCGCGCAGCGACACGGTGGCCGTGCCCGTGCCCACTTCGGCGTTGCCGGTGTCGCACACCAGCAGGGCGTCGGCGGTGAACAGCTCGCGGTTCGCGGCGACGTACCGCTCCAGGCCGCCGGTGCCCTGCTCCTCCGAGCCCTCGGCGACGAACTTCACGTTCACCGGCAGGTCGTCGCCGAGGGCACGCAGCGCGGTGAGGTGCATGACGATGTTGCCCTTGCAGTCGGCCGCGCCGCGCCCGTACCAGCGGCCGTCGCGCTCGGTCAGCTCGAAGGGCGGGGTGCGCCAGGCCTTCTCGTCGAGCGGCGGCTGCACGTCGTAGTGGCAGTAGAGCAGGACGGTGGGCGCGCCGGGCGGACCCGGACGGTGACCGAGGACGGCCGAGCTGCCGTCGGGGGTCTCGGCGAGGTGCACATCGTGCAGACCCGCCTCGGTGAGGGCGTCGGCGACCCACTGTGCGGCGCGACGGCACTCCTCGGGCGGATACTGCCGGGGGTCGGCGACGGAGGGGATCGCGACCAGCTCGGCGAGATCCGCCTTGGCGCGCGGCATGAGCGCGGCGATCCGGGCGGCGAGGCCCTCGGGGACGGCCCCCGCCGGCTCCGCCGGTCGACGCTCCGGCACGTCGGCCGGACCATCCATCGCGCACACGGGCACCTCCCCGGACCGGAGCGGCCACCTCGGCGGCCCCTCCGGTCAGCATTCGCCCGCCCCGCCCCCGCCGCATGCGGGGCTGACCCGAACGGACGACGGGCGGGGGACGCGTCGGTCTCGGCGGCGGGTGATCGACGGCACGCTTCTCACCGCGCCCTGCTCCTCGCCCTACTCCCCGCCCACGTCTGCCCACGCGCGCAGCGCATTTGCCACCGCGAGGGTGTCGGGGTGCTCGCTGCCCAGCAAACGCTCACGGTCTGCCGACACCTGCTCCAGCAGGGTGATCCCCTCGACGGTACGCCCGCCCTGCCAGTAGCAGGCGGCGAGGTTGGCGCGGGCGGTGAGGGTGTCGGGATGCTCTCCGCCCAGCAAACGCTCGCTGTCGGCCGACACCTGCTCCAGCAGGGTGATCGCCTCGGCGGCGCGCCCGCCCCGCCGGTAGGAGGCGGCAAGGTTGGTACGGGCGCGCAGGGTGTCGGGGTGCTCGCCGCCCAGCAAACGCTCACGGTCGACCAGGACCCGCTCCTGCAAGGTGATCGCCTCGGCGATACGGCCCGCCTGCCAATAGGAGGCGGCGAGGTTGGCACGGGAGGTGAGAGTGTCGGGATGCTCGCCCCCCAGCAAACGCTCACGGTCGGCCAATACCCGCTCCTCGATCACGATCGCCTCGGCCGGGCGGCCGATCTGTGCGTAGGAGGAGGCGAGGTTGGCACGGGAGGTGAGAGTGTCGGGATGCTCGCCGCCCAGCAAACGCTCACGGTCGACCAGGACCCGCTCCAGCAAGGTGATCGCCTCGGCGCTGCGGCCCGCCTGCCAGTAGGAGGCGGCGAGGTTGCCGCGGGAGGTGAGGGTGTCGGGGTGCTCGCTGCCGAGCAGCCGCTCGCTGTCGGCCAGGACCCGCTCCTGCAAGGTGATCGCCTCGGCGGTACGGCCCGCCTGCCAGTAGGAGAGAGCGAGGTTGCCGCGGGCGCGCAGGGTGTCGGGGTGCTCGCTGCCCAGCCGCTCGCGGTCGGCCAGGACCCGCTCCAGCAAGGTGATCGCCTCGGCGGTACGGCCCACCTGCCGGTAGGCGGCGGCGAGGTTGGCGCGGGCGGTGAGGGTGTCGAGGTGTTCGACGCCGAGCAGCCGCTCGGCGGTGGTGGCGAGATGCTGCCAGTGGGTGAGGGCTGCGGAGTGCAGTCCGGCGTCGAGGAGGCTGTCCCCAGCCTGGAACAGGACGGGGTGGCCGTCGGGTTGCCAGAGCAGGTCGCCGGCGACGGCGGCGAGGATGTCGGTGTTGGCCCGCAGGACGGCGGCCAGGTCCGGGGCGGTGTGGTCGTGCTCGGGCCAGATCGTGGCGAGGGCATTGGCGGCGGCTGTCACGGTGGCCAGGACCTGCGTGCGGGGGGTGGTCTCCCGGGCGGCGCGGGCGGTGATGGCGTGCAGGCGCACCGCGCGGTGCCCCGCCTGGTTGTCGACGGTGAGCAGGGCGTAGTGGTGGAGGATGCGCAGGGCCGCGCGGGCTTGTTCCGGGGTGACGTCGGCCGGCGGCTCGTCGGTGGGGGCGGTGAGCGGTAAGCGGTGGGCGGTGAGGTAGCCGGTGGCGGCGGCGGTGGCCCAGACGTCGCGTGGGTGTCCCGCGGGGTCGAGGCGGGCGGCGAGGCGGATCGCGGGCAGGGCCAGGCCGACGGGTTCGCGTTGTCCGGCGGCGTCCAGGGCCAGCAGGAGCGAGGTGGTGACCTGCCGCCCGTAGCCTTCCGTGTCCGCGCCGGGCGGCAGCAACGCCTCCAGGTGGGAAGCGCGGTCGGTGAACAAGGCCAGGTACTCACCGCAGGACACGTCTTCGTTGATCATGTAGGCGGCGGCGTGGCCCAGGGCCAGCGGCAGCTTCCCCAGCTCCCCCACCAGGTCGTGGGCCTGGTCGTCGAGCAGGTGGGGGGTGTGCGCGCCGGTGAACCGGTCGCGCAGGTAGGCCAGGGATTCACCACGGGTGTAGGTGCCGATGTCGATGACCGCCCGGCCGGTGCCGGAGACCAGCGCGTCGCGGCGGCGTGTGGTGGCAAGTACGCGGCCGTTGTCCCCGCCGGCCGGCTGCGGCCACCACGTGCGGGCGCCTTCCAGATCGGTGAGGTCGTCCAGCACGACCAGCCACGACCGCTCGGTGACGGTCAGCCAGGCCAGGAACGCGCGCGCGTCGCCCTCCAGATCCTGCTCGTCTCCGCCCGGCGCCCCGACCTGCTCGGCGGCAGTCGCGTAGGCGGCCACGATCTGCGAGGTCTCGGCGGCGTTCACCCACACCAGCACGTCCACACCGGCCGCGTGGGCCTGGAGGGCGTAGGCGGCAGCCAGCTGCGACTTGCCCACTCCCCCACCGCCGGACAGCACCTGGGTGAGCACCACGGTGGAGTGCCCGGCGCGGGCCTCGTCGATCCGCTCCCGCAGCCCGGGGCGGGGCTGGAAGGCGGAGGCCAGCGCGGGGACCGCGCCCACGCGCACCCGCTGCCACGATGTCTCCGGCTGCGGTGCGGCGGCGTAATACGTCACGTGGTCGATGCGATCAGCTGCGATCGAGCCCTGCCGCGCGGTGACCGTCGTCCCGGCCCCGGCCTGCGCGGGAGGGGTGGTACCGGGCGCGGTCAGCTCTGGTCCGGGCCCGGCCGGTGAGGGTCCGCGGGACGGGCGCCGATCGTCACGTCGCCCATCGTCAGGGCGGCGGCCGAGCCGTCCTCCGCCGTGATGGTCACGCTGCCGCCGATGGCCTGACCGCCGCCGGACGCCGACACCCCGCCGGGCGCGGCCTTCTCGGCGGCCTGCAGCCGCTCCACCAGATCCTTCAGCACCCGGGCGAAATCCGGGTCGTGCTCAGCCGCGTCGTCCAGGGAGTCCGCCAGCCGGCGCCGGGTGCGCTCGGAGGGCTCGTCCTGCCCCGCCCCGGCCTCCTCGGCGGCGCGCTCCAGCGCGGGATCCTGTCCGAGCTTGGCGCTGACCAGGCCGTGCAGACGGTCCATCCCGGCGTCCAGCCCCCGGTCGATCTCGGCGTCCGCCCGGCCCGCCACACGCCTGGCCTTACGGACCAGATAGGCGAACACGTACCCGACCGCGATCTCGACACCCGTCACCGCACACCCCCACACAATGAGCACTGACCCCGTATCAGACCGTACCGCCACCTCCGCCCCGCAGGCGGCGGATCCGCCGGATACGTCCCGGGAAGCCGGACGGGAAGTCGGCGGATCTTGTGACCATCCGCCCCGCCCTCAGGGCGGACACTGGGCGGGGCGGACACGGCCTAGAGGCCCGCCTCCAGGCGGCCGGTCACGAGGGAGACGAAGCGGGCCGGGTCGGTGAGTTCGCCGCCCTCGGCCAGCAGGGCGAGGGAGTGGACGAGTTCGGCCGTCTCGCCGAGGGCGGGGTCGTCGGGGCGGTCGGCGCGGGCCTTGTTGAGGCCGGCGATGAGCGGGTGGCCGGGGTTGACCTCCAGGATGCGCTTGACCGTCGGGACCTCCTGGCCCATGGCCCGGTAGATGTTCTCCAGGGCGGGCGTGATCGCGTCCGCGTCCGAGACGATGCAGGCGGCCGAGACCGTCAGCCGGGAGGACAGCCGGACCTCCTTGACCGTCTCGCTCAGCGACTCGGTCATCCACGCCAGCAGGTCGGCGTACTCCTGCTGCTGCTTCTCCCGTTCGCCCTCGGCCTTCTCGGCGTCCTCGGTGCCGCCGAGATCGACCTCGCCCTTGGCGACCGAGCGCAGCTGCTTGCCGTCGAAGCCGGGCACGACGTCGACCCACACCTCGTCGACCGGGTCGGTCAGCAGCAGCACCTCGACGCCCTTGGCGCGGAAGGCCTCCATGTGCGGTGAGTTCTCCACCGCCTGGCGGGACTCGCCCGTCAGGTAGTAGATGTGCTCCTGGCCCTCCTTCATGCGGCTCACGTAGTCGGCCAGCGTGGTGGGCGTGTCCTTGTCGTGGGTGGTGGCGAAGACGGACGCGGCGAGGATCGCGTCCCGTTCGCCGTTGTCGCCGAGCAGGCCCTCCTTGAGGACGCGGCCGAACTCCCGCCAGAAGGTGGCGTAGCGCTCCGGCTCGGCGGTCATCATCTCCTTGACCGTCGAGAGCACCTTCTTGGCCAGGCGGCGGTGCATGAGCTGGATCTGCCGGTCCTGCTGGAGGATCTCGCGGGAGACGTTGAGCGACAGGTCCTGCGCGTCGACGACACCCTTGACGAAGCGCAGGTAGGACGGGAGCAGCGCCTCGCAGTCGTCCATGATGAACACGCGCTTGACGTAGAGCTGGACCCCGCGCCGGTAGCCCTGCATGAACAGATCCTGCGGCGCGTGCGAGGGGATGAAGAGCAGGGCCTGGTACTCGAAGGTGCCCTCGGCCTGGAGGCGGACGGTCTCCAGCGGGTCGATCCAGTCGTGGCTGATGTGCTTGTACAGCTCGTGGTACTCGGCGTCGGTGACCTCGTCGCGGGAGCGGGCCCACAGCGCCTTCATCGAGTTGAGCGTCTGCGGCTCGGGGGCGGCGCTCTCCGCCTCCGCGCCCTCGCCGTCCTCGTCGCCGGCCGCGGCGGGCTGCTCCGCGGCCATCCGGATCGGCCAGGTGATGAAGTCCGAGTACCGCTTGACGATCTCCCGGATCTTCCACGGCGAGGTGTAGTCGTGCAGCTGGTCCTCGGTGTCCTCGGGCTTGAGCTTCAGCACGATCGAGGTGCCCTGCGGAGCGTCGGGGACGTCCTCCACGGTGTACGTGCCCTCGCCGCCGGACGACCAGCGGGTGCCGTCCGTCTCGCCCGCCCGGCGGGTGAGCAGCGTGACGTCGTCGGCGACCATGAAGGCGGAGTAGAAGCCGACGCCGAACTGGCCGATGAGCCGCTCGCCCGAGGCGGCGTCCCCGGACTGCTGCATCTCCTTGAGGAAGGCCGCCGTACCGGACTTGGCGATCGTGCCGATGAGCTGCACGACCTCCTCGCGGGACATGCCGATGCCGTTGTCGCGGACGGTGAGGGTGCGCGCCTGCGGATCCGTCTCGATGGTGATGTGCAGATCGGACACGTCGGCCCCGAGCGTGTCGTCGCGCAGCGCCTCAAGCCGCAGTTTGTCCAGCGCGTCGGACGCGTTGGAGAGCAGCTCCCGCAAGAAGACGTCCTTGTTGGAGTAGATCGAGTGGATCATCATCTGCAGAAGCTGGCGCGCTTCCACCTGGAACTCGAACGTCTCGGCAGACATGGCGGCTGGCCCTTCTCCGGTCACCTATGGGTGGTGGGTTGCTGACTCCCAGAACCATAGATCAACCAGAGCAGTACGCGGGCCGCTCCGTCCCCAGCCTGTGGACAACTTCCGGCCATCGCGCCGGACCCGCAGGTCAGCCCGCCGGGCCCGGATCCGTCAGCCCGCCGGGCCCGGATCCGTCACCCCGCCAGGCGCGGGTCCGTCACCCCGCCGGGGCACTCGCGGCACTCCGGGCGCCGCTCCCAGCCCGCCAGCTCGGCGCCCGCGTGGTACGCGCTGTCGTAGAAGGCCAGCACCGTCGCCCACGGGTCGGGCGTCGCGCGCGCGTCGTCGTACATCAGCAGCGCGATATGGCTGCCGCGTGCCTCCGACCAGGTCGCCTCGGCCGGTTCCAGCGGGCGCGCGGCCAGTCCCGGCGGCTCGGGCGCGGTGTAGGAGTAGAAGGCCGGGGCGGGCACGGTGTCGTCGCCGAACCAGAACCCGGCGCTGATCACCTCCCGCGAGTACGCCTCCCGCGTGACCGGGTCCGCCGACGCGGGCTGCCCGATCTCGCGCTCGGAGAAGCGCGTCACCGCGATGTCGAAGGTGTGCCAGAAGTGGTGGACGGGGCTGGTCTTCCCCGAGTAGCCCGCGGAGAAGGTCTCCAGCACGAGGTTGACCTGACTCAGGATGCGCCAGTAGCGCCCGACCGCCTCGGCGTCGTAGGCGCGGTGCTCGTGGTCCTCGGCGAAGGGCCGCCGGGCGTCCGGCAGGTCGTAGGGGTACGCGTGCTCGGGCGAGGCGTCGATGTCCAGCGCGACGAGGGCCTGGAGGGTGTCCCGGTAGAAGTCGGCGACCGACCGACCGGCGAGCGGGAAGGACTGCTCGCGGCCCGCGAGGGTGCGCACGAGCAGGCGGTGCGCGACGAAGTCGAAGTCGATGCAGAAGGTGTTGCCGCCGTGGACCGGGCCCATCGGGCGGGTCGTGATGCCGCGCCCGGTGACGTGGAAGGGCACGTTCCACCAGTGGTTGCGGCGCGGGCTGCCGGCGAGGCGGATCTTGCCCACGATCTGCACGAAACGGTGCAGCGTCTCCTTGGTGTCACGCCACTCGTCCAGCGCGAGCGCCGGGAACAACTCCACGTCACCCTCCTCCGTCCGGGCCCGCAGGCCGTCCCGCCCAGCCTCGCCCGCGTCCCGCGCGCCCGCCACCGGGCGGGTCCGCACGGGTGAGCGCACACGCCTCGCATGGGGCGGCGAAATCGGGTGCCGCGCCCCCGGGCGGCGCGGTAGCGTCGGGAGCGGCCTCCCGGTGCGCAGGTTGCGGTTACTTCCTTGTCGAATTTGCCCCCATGGGGCGAATGGGTCCCTGTGATCCAGAAACCGTCGCCGACTCGATCTCGGGAGGCCTTCTCCATGGGGCGCTTCAACACCCGCCGCACCGCCGCGGCCGCAGTGACCTCGCCGGTCCGCACGACCGGGGAGCGGGTCGCGACGTACGAGGGCGCGTCCGGCTATGTGCGGGACGCGCGGTCGGAGCTGTTCCTGCTCGCGGTGGGCAACTACGTCGGGCTGGAGACGTACTACGAGCAGGCCGACGCGCGGGACGAGCGGTACGCCCGGCTGGTGCGGGAGTCGGCCGTCACCGACCCGGTGTGGACGGCGGGGCTGCTGGCCTGGCTGCGACAGGAGGCCCATATGCGCACCGCCGCGCTCGTGGGCGCGGCCGAGTTCGCGCACGCGCGGCTGACGGCGGGGGCGGACGCCGTCCCGGCGGAGGGCGCCGCGGGCAACCGGGCCGTCGTCGCGAGCGTGCTGCAACGCGCGGACGAGCCGGGCGAGTTGCTGGCGTACTGGATCTCGCGGTACGGGCGGCGGGTGCCGCAGCCGGTCAAGCGCGGGATCGCCGACGCGGTACGGCGGCTCTACACCGAGCGGGCGCTGCTGCGCTACGACGCGGACGGCGCCGCCTACCGCTTCAGCGACGTCCTGGAGCTGACGCACCCGCGCCCCTCCGCCCCCTGGCAGGGCGACCTCTTCCGGCACGCCCTGGACCGGCGGCACGGGCGCGGCACCGAGGTGCCCGAGAGCCTGACGACGATACGCGCGCGGCGGGAGCTGCTGGCCGAACCTGTGGCTCGGCGGCGCGCGTTGGTGCGCTCGGGCCCGGCGGGCAGCGAGCGGCTCGCGGCGGCGGGCATGTCGTGGGAGGCGCTCGCGGGCTGGTTGCAGGGGCCGATGGACGCGGCGGCCTGGGAGGCGGTGATCCCCGGCATGGGGCTGTTCGCCCTGGTGCGCAACCTGCGCAACTTCGACGAGGCCGGGGTCGGTGACGCGGCGGCCGGGGAGGTCGTCCGGCGGCTGTCGGACCCGGCGGAGGTGGCGCGCTCACGCATGCTGCCCTACCGCTTCTGGGCCGCGTACAAGCACACCGCGTCGCTGCGCTGGGCGGCGGCGCTGGAGCGGGCGTTGACGCTGTCGCTCGCCAACGTGCCCGCGCTGCGGGGGCGTTCGCTGATCCTGGTGGACCGCTCGCCGTCGATGTTCCCCGGCTACCCGTTCTCGACGCCGAACCGGTCGGACATCCCGCTCGCCGAGCAGGCCGCGGTGTTCGGCGCGGCCCTCGCGGTGCGGTCGCAGGCGCCGACGCTCGTGGAGTTCGGGATCGCCAACCGGGAGCTGCCGGTGCCGAAGGGCGGCAGCGTGCTGCGGCTGGTGGAGTCCTTCGGCCGGCACGACGGGACGGACATCCCGTCGGCGGTGCGCGAGCACTTCGACGGCCACGACCGGATCGTGGTGGTGACCGACGAGCAGACCCGGATGGGCTGGTTCCCTTCCAACGGGGATCTGCGCGGCGGCATGCCGACCACCGAGATCGACGCGCTCGTCCCCGCCGACGTCCCCGTCTACATGTGGAACATGGCCGGTTACGCCCCCGGCGCCACCGAGTCCGGCCGCGGCCGCCGGCACTCCTTCGGCGGCCTGACCGACCACGCGTACGGGATGATCACGCTGCTGGAGTCCGGCCGGGACGCCCGCTGGCCCTGGTCCTGAGACCTGAACGGCCTTGCGGGGACGGGGAGTACGGCGAACGGCCCTGCGCGGACGGGGAAGTACGGCGGCCGCTCCGGTACGCGGGGAGGCGTACCGGAGCGGCCGGAATGGCGTCCGTCGTGCGGTGGGGGCGGGGGCTCAGGTGCCGTAGACCTGGAACTCCCAGAGCGAGTAGCCGTATTGGGTGGTGCGGGCGGTCCCGTACATCCGGACGTAGCGGCCGGTGCCGCTGACGTTCAGCGTCTGGGTGCCGCCGGTGCCGGCCGTGGTGCTGTAGACGCTCGTCCAGTTGGTGCCGTCGTTGGACGTCTGGATCTGGAACGACTTGGCCGCCGCCGTCTCCCAGTTGAGCACGACCTGACTGATGGTGTGGCTCGCGCCGAGGTCGACCTGGAGCCACTGCGGGTCGGTGAAGCCGCTCGACCAGCGGGTGCCGGTGTTGCCGTCCACGGCCATCGGGGCGGTGAAGCTGGCGTTCTCGCTGGACGACGCGGTCGCGGTCTTCCCCTGCGAGAGCAGGGTGGCCTGGCCGGGGCCGCCCGGGTCGCCGCCGCCGGACGTCGGGGTGCCGAACAGGGCCAGTTCGTACAGCGAGTTGCCGTACTGCGAGGCTCTGGCGGTGGAGTAGACCCGGACGTATCTGGCGGTCGCGTTCAGGCTGGTGTCCTGGATGTCGGCCGGGGAGTTGTTGTTGCTGTAGACCGTGGTCCAGGTGCTGCCGTTGGTGGACGTCTGCAACTGGTAGGCGGACGACGCCGCCGCCTCCCAGGTCAGGGTCGCGTGGTTGAGGTTGTAGTTCTGGCCGAGGTCGACCTGGAGCCACTGCGGGTCGGAGAAGCCGCTCGACCAGCGGGTGGTGATGTCGCCGTCGGTGGCGTTGGACGCCGGGAACTGCGCGCTCTCGTTCGACGACGACGTGGTCGGCTTGCCCTTGGCGATGTTCGTGCCGTGGTCGGGCGTCTTGTTGTAGACGGCCACGTAGTCGACGTTCATCTGGCCGCCGGAGACCGTCGCGGCGTTGGGGCCGCCGCCGAAGGCCGCGGGGAAGCCGCCGCCGATCGCCAGGTCGAAGATGATGTAGAAGCTGTGGTCGACGGCGTTGGCCCAGGTCGCGGCGTCCACCTGGCTGGAGTTGACCGTGAAGTAGTTCGCGCCGTCGAGGTAGTAGCGGATCTGCTCGGGGGAGGTCGAGCGGTCGATCTCGACGGCGTAGGTGTGGTAGCCGGTCTGGCAGCCGGAGCAGGCGCGCTCGCCGCTGCCGAGGCCGGTGGTCTCGTTGCAGGGGCCGCCCGAGCCGACACCGCAGTGCAGGGTGCCGAAGACGGAGCTGCGGCCGTTGATGTCCTCCATGATGTCGACCTCGCCGGAGCCCGGCCAGGTCACTCCGACGCGCAGCGGCGCGCCGAGCATCCAGAACGCGGGCCAGTAGCCCGCGCCGTTCGCGGTCGAGACGTTCGGCTGCTGGATGGACGCCTGCATCCGGACGACACCGCCGGGGGGCGCCCCGAAGCCGTCCGCCTGCGTCTCGACGCGGCCGGACGTCCAGCCGGTGGCCGGGTCGCTGCCGTCGTGCAGGGCGCGCAGCACCAGGTGGCCGTTGCCGTCGGTGTAGACGTTGGACGTGCTGTTGGTCATCGTCTCGATCTCACCGGTGCCGAACGTCCAGCCCGCGCCCGCGTCGTAACGCCAGGTGTCGGTGTTCAGTCCGGTGTTGGCGGCGCCGTTGAAGTCGTCGCTCCAGGTGGTCGTGAAACCGGCCGGAGCGGCGGGCACCGCCGCGGGGGCGGCGGCCGCGGCCTGCTGGGCCGCGGGCTTCGCGGCGGCGGGCTTCGCGGCGGTCGGCGCCGCCGAGGCCGGGCCGGATCCCGCGAAGGTGACCGCCGCCATCGCGGCCGCCGCGAGCAGCCCCACGCCGAGGCGGCGGAAGAGCCGCTGCGGGGGTTCGGTTGTTCTGCCCCGAATGCCTGAGATGTCTCTCATGCCTGTCGTCGACATGCGGAACGTACTCCTTCTCCTGTGGGGGGCGGCAGCGCAACGTGGGGGCCGCGCCGCCGGGTTGGGAGTGCTGAGAGCGCTCTCAGGAGAGTCCCGTCCCGCATCCGGCGTGTCAAGACAACCGGCAACGTTTACGGAACGAACCCGCCGCCCCGAACGTCCTTACGATGGGACCCGACGATCGACCCCGTCGATTGGCCCCGGCGGAACGGGGCAACCGGACGGGCAGGGTGGCCGGTTCAGTACGTCAGGAGCGGGCGCCGTCAGCCGTACGTGCGCCGGCTCACCCGGCAGTCGGCGCTTCGGACCCGGCGGCGATGGGGAGAGTCGGGAAGGCAGTCCGGGCGGGGCAGGAACCGCCCAGGTCAGGTCGCACACAGGAACGTGACGTATCAGTCATGCAACAGCCGCAACCACGGGCCGGGAATGCGGTCTCCTAGAGTGCGACCTTTGCGGAAATGGGGAGACACGACAGTGATGACGGAGAAGACGGCGGCAGACACCGCCACCGGGGCGGAGGCAGCCGCGCCTGACGGCTGGACAACCCGGGCGATATCGGGCACTTCACGGATATTCGGCACCCGCGGACAGCGCGTCCGGCGCGGCATGACGGCGCTCGCGGTCGGCGCGGTGCTGCTCGGCGCGGCGGCCTGCGGCGGCAACGCGGACGCGCACTCCGACGGCTCGGACGGCAAGAGCGGCTCCTCCGCCCAGGGCCAGTCCTCGGACAACGCCTCGCAGGCCAAGCTCACCGTGACGCCCGCGAACGGCGCGACCGGCGTCGACACGGCCGGCGCGCTCAAGGTCGCGGCGGCGCAGGGCAAGCTCACCAAGGTCACGGTGACGTCGAAGGACGGCACCGCGGTCGACGGCACGATCTCCGCCGACGGCGCCACCTGGACGCCGAAGGGCAACCTGCGCACCGGCACGCAGTACTCCGTCGCCGCGACCGCGACCGACGCCAAGGGCAAGCAGGCCACCACGCAGTCGGCCTTCACCACCCTGAGCCCCGGTGACTCGGCCGCCAACTACGGCATCTTCAACGTCGCCTCGAACGCCACGTACGGCGTCGGCATGGAGGTGTCGATCCGCTTCAGCAAGGCGGTCACCAACCAGGCCGACGTGCGGCACGCGATCACCGTCACCGCCGAGCCGAACGTGCCGGTCGAGGGCCACTGGTTCAGCTCGCAGCGCCTCGACTTCCGCCCGGACGCCTACTGGGCGCCCGGCACCAAGGTCACGCTGCACCTGAAGCTGGACGGCGTGAAGATGTCCAAGACGACCTACGGCAAGCAGTACAAGGACGTCAGCTTCACCATCGGCCGCTCGCAGACCTCCGTCGCCGACAACAAGGCGAAGACGCTGACCGTCTACCGCAACGGCAAGGTGCTGCGCATCCTGCCCGCGAGCCTCGGCGACGCGCAGCACACCACCTACAACGGCAAGATGGTGATCGAGGAGAAGTCCAAGGTGGTGGACATGGACTCGCAGACCGTGGGTCTGGGCAACGCCTACCACATCAAGGACGTCCCGCACGGCATGCGGCTCTCCGACTCCGGCACCTTCGCGCACGGCAACTACTGGCGCCCGGTCTCGACCTTCGGCCACGAGAACACCAGCCACGGCTGCGTCGGCCTGCACGACGTCAAGGGCGGCAACGACCCGAACACCCCGGCTGCGTGGTTCTACAACAACTCGCTGATCGGCGACGTCGTGACGGTCGTCAACTCCCCCGACAAGACGATCCAGCCGAGCAACGGCATCAACGGCTGGAACATGTCCTGGACGGACTGGGTCGAGCACTGAGCCATCCCCTGGCCCCACCCCTGACCCACCCCTGAGGCCCTTCCCGGCCTCCCCTGCCGCAGCCCCGCAGGCCCCGCCCCCGCGCCCACCGCGCGGGAGCGGGGCCTGCGGGGTTTCGTACGTGGGGGGGCGTCGCTATCGGCTCCCACGCCTCCTCGCCCTTCGCGGCGACGCACCGGGAACCCCCGCGGTGAGACCGCGTTTGAGATCTTCGGCAGTCCTACTGGACGAAGTCCCGCCAGAAGGCGACGGTGCCCTGCGGGTTCCAGTTCTCCCCGTGCTCGTACCCGTCTTCGAACTCGTGGCTGATGTACTCGGCGAGGTCTTCGCCGTAGTAGATGATGTCCGTTCCCCAGACGGACAGGACCGGGTGACCGTGGGTTCCGCGGCCTGCAGGAAGGAACCGGTGTGCATAGAGAGGTACCAGTTGGGGCACCACAGCCAATTGCTCTTCGGCGACCGAGCGGGCGACCTCGATGTCTGTAGGGCGGACGCCCCACGAGGTGTGCCAATAGCCGTGCTGGACCGAAGTGATCACTCCGCGCGTTGGCCACTCGAGATGCGAGCGCAGGTCGTCGAGGCTGCCGCTGCGCCAGTTGGGCCAGGGGTTGTCCCAGGTGGCTCCTTCTTCGGGCGGCGAGCTGACCGGCAGGCCCGCCGCGAGGAAAGCGCGGTGGTCGTCGGAGAACTGGAAGCTGTAGGCCTCCTCGATGCGGTCGAACTCGTCGTCGGTGAGCCCGGGTTCTATGGTGCAGCAGTCGGCCTGGCGAAGGCGGCGGGCCGCTTCGGCCCCGAGACGGGCCGCACTTATGTCGATCACGGCACGACAGTAGCTTCCCCTCCGCCCAGGTTCAGCTGGAATTTCCTGGGCTGTGGCGAGTAAGCGGACTTCGGTCCGTGCGGGTCACGGGGCGGCCTCGCGTGGGTCGGCGGACCATGATGCCGATCACCGCCCAGCGGATCATGGTCTCCGATCGGGCCGGGCTGGTCTCGTAGTCCCTGGCCAGGCGCCCGATGGGCGGTGAGCCACGAAAAGGTGCGCTCCACCGCCCAACGCTTCGGCTGGAGCTGAAAGCCGCGCTGGCCAGGATCTTTGCGGACGATCTCCAGTTCGCGTCCGAGCGTCTCGGCGGCCCAGTCCACCAGGCGGCCGGCGAAGCCCTGGTCGGCCCAGACCTTCTGGACTTTGGGGCGGTCGAGGCGGGTCCACAGCAGCGGATGCCTGGCGCCGTCGCGGTCCTGGACGTTCGCCGCGTCAACGTGAACGGCCAGCAACAGCCCGAGAGTGTCAGTGACAATGAATCGCTTGCAGCCCTTCACCTTCTTGCCCGCGTCGAAGCCCCTGGTGGAAGCCGGGGCGGTGTCGGCCGTGCGAACCGACTGCGAGTCGATGAGCCCAGCGCTCGGTTCGATGTCGCGGCCGTCGGCTTCACGGAGCTGGTCCCGCAGGGCATCGTGGATTCGCCCGACGGCGCCGTCGTCATGCCACCACGAGAGGTACCAATACACCGTGGGCCACGGCGCGAAGTCCTTCGGCAACTGCCGCCAGGAGCACCCGGTCCGGACTACATAGAAGATCGCGTCCACGATCCGACGCAGCGGGTGCTTCTCGCGCTGCCCACCCTTCGGCCCCACCCGCGCGGGCGGCAGCAACGGCTCGACCAGCGCCCACTGTTCATCCGGCAGGTCCGACGGATAGCCCCCACCAGTCACGCCAAGCCCAACGATCAGCGAGCGCCCGGGGTACGGAAGATCTCAAACGCGGTCCGAGACGAAGGGACATTTTACCCGGTCGCATCAGAAAGATCTTTGAAATATGGAAAATAAAGCCCCAGTTGCCTAGCCTCCGGCACGCTTAGATCAGGGAATCCCATAAGGGAAAGGATCGCTCGCGTGTTGTCCAACGAGGTGTGGGCAGATCTGGCTGCACAAGGCCAAGAAAGAACATACTCACGCGGAGAGCAAATGCTGTCCGAGAGCGACAAGAGACACCACGTTCTTGTCGTCAAGGCCGGACTGGCAAAAGTCTTCCGCCGTCACGAAGACGGATCAATAACCTGGCTGGCCTTTCGAGGCCCGAAAGAACTCCTGGGCGAGCAGGCAGTTTCCTTCAATGTTCCCCGCAGTGCAGACGTCGAGGCGGTACTGCCCTGCACGGCCACGCTCCTGGATGCCGATTCGTTCAATCGCTTCGTGACTAGAGCTGGCTTGGAAAGCTACCTGTGGCGCCTGACCGCGATGCGCCAACGCGAATCGGACGAGCATCGCACGGAATCAACCCTACCGACCGAGGTACGACTGGCTCGCACGATACTCCGTCTGCTCAAGATCTCGTCGCTCAACGGAATCGCTCTGCCTGGCGGCCTTTGCAAGCTACCACAACTCTCCCAGGAAGTGCTGGCTGAGCCGGTCGGGGTTTGCAGGCAATCAGTCAGCAGAGTCCTTGCGAAATGGCGTGACCGTGGGGTCATCAGCACCGGGTACAGAACCATCATCATCCCCGAAATAAGCGTCCTGCGGGGTTACGCGTATCCGCTTTCACCTTGCTTGCCGCGCGTCGCAGAGCAGGTCCCGCGGAAATCACGCTGACTGTCTCACACACGACAGAGATCTTCCTGCTCGGTCCGCATGCTCGTCGTCAGGGCCGGCCCCGTCCTCGGAGGCCGGCCGACCCGACCATGTGGCCCCAGGAGGTCTCATGTCCGAACCGCTGTCTCCTCCCCTGCCCATCCCGTGGAACGGCAGTAGCCGGATGCCCAGCTACCGGGCCGTCTTCGCCATCGACGCCAAGGGCTTCACCGAACTGCCGGCGATTCTGCACAAGCCTGTGAGTCAACTATTGCTCCGCCTGGTGGACCAGGCTCTTGACGAAGCTGGGCTCAGCGCCCTCAAGATCGCCAAATCGTTCCTGGCCAACACCGGGGACGGCTTGGTGTTCGGCTTCCCGCCCGAGTTGCTCCCGCCCGTCATCTGGCCCTTTCTGACAGTGTTGGACTCCGTACTGAACCGGCACAACGCCGGGTCAGGGCGCCCCGCCATCCGGCTCCGAGCCAGCCTGAACGTCGGTCCTTTGCCAGATCGAGGCGACACCGGGGACGGAAATGGAACCGCACGCAACGACACGCACCGACTGCTCGACTCCCGCCCGGTTAAAGATCTGCTCGCCGCAGCCCACGAACGGGCGACTCATCTTGCGGTCATTCTCTCGCAACGCGTGTACGAAGATGCTGTCCTCGGCGGCTACAGCGGACTGAGGCCCGAGCGGTTCATGGAAGTGACCGCAACCGTTCCTGGCAAGCGGTTCGCCCAGCAGGCGTGGCTGTTCGTCCCGTCTCCTTCCGGCGGCCTTCTTCGCGATGGCAGCTCCCTGGCCGGGCCTGACGTACCGCCCACCGCGCCGCAGTCGGCTCCGCCATCTCCGGGCGAAAGCCGGACGATCCGACAGTACGTGGGCAACGGGATCGCTCACCAAGGAACTGTCCACGGTGGTATCCGATTCACAGCAGATCCCAACGTCCGATCTCTTCCGAGGGGGGTCAGGTGATCCATGCTGATCAGCGTGTGGGCCAAGGCTCGGCGGTTCTCGGGCCAGTCGCGGGAAACGTCTGCAACCACTTCCACGGGGGGAGCGCTGGGACCGTCAGCCACGGTGGAGCCGGCACAGTCATCGGCGGTCCGCTTTCTCCTGCGGTTATCGCCAGTGCCCGACGAGGGTTCGTACCTCCCGACTGGTTCGCGGACGAAGTACGCCACCTGGCGGCCGACGCCGTGGTTCTACTCAGGGGCCGGCCGGGAACCGGTCGGCGCACCGCCGCGGTGAACTTGCTTGTCACCAGTCAGGCCGCGGCTTCCGGGATCCATGTGCTCGATGAGGACAGCGACTTCGCACGATGGCAACCGGAAGCCACCCAGCCACACGCATATCTGGTCTGGGGCGACCTCAACGGATGCGTGTCCAAGGCCGGGTCCATGGCCGCCATAGCCGCCCGGCTGCGTAGCGCAAATTCTGCCCTGGTGGTCGTCATGCGACATGATCGCGGAGGATCCGCGATGCAGGGGAGACCGGAAATCCGTCTCGTGCGGCACGAGCCGCCTGCAGCGGAGCGGATCTTCCTGACGCGGCTGGGGTCGGTAATTCCGGACGAGGGCCAACAGCATCAATTGCTCCTTGAGTTGTCCGATCTGCTTCCTCGCCACGCGAGTCCCCAGGACGCGGTCGACCTTGTGGAGGCAGTCGAGCAGAGCACCGGACTCGATCGCGCCAAGCAGGCCCGGGAGCTGGCGACACGGCGTTCCCATGCCGACGCCGCCTCTCTGTTGGCAGACGTGCGCAGTTGCCCACGTGCGTGGGGAGCGCTGGTTTCGGCCTGTGTCTACCAGGGGCTCGATCTGACCACCGTCGAAACGCAGGCCGATCGGCTGGTAGCGCGTATGAAGCCCGATGCATCTCCTACGGAGAGGGCGCCAGCCTCGTTCCTCGACCAGCTGTCGGCGGTCGGGGTCAACACCGATAGCACTGGAAGCATCGTCCAGCCCACAAGTTTCCTGCGCTCCGAAGCTGTTCTGTCTCAGCTCGCGGCTGAACCGGACACGTTCACCGAGGCCCTGACCGGGTGGCTGGTGACCGCTGGACGAAAGCCTGAGCTGATATCCCGAGCGGGCCGTGCACTCGCGCTGATCGTGCAGCCGCAATACCGCGGTCGCGGGCTTCACCACCTCGAACGGTACGCAGCGTCAAATCACGCCACAAGCAGGAGAGTCGCAGCGACAGCCCTCAGACATCTGGCTGCAGACCCGGTGTCGGGCCCGCCGTGGGTGAACGCTATGAGCAACTGGGCAGCCACTGAATCCCGCTGGCTCCGATGCTCTGTGGCACTTGCCTGTACGCCGGACGACTACGCGGTCCCGGCTGAAACGGCGATGCCGGTGCTGCAACGTGTCGCCAGAAGCTTAGGCACAGATCCAGACCCCCACGTGAAACGAGTTCTGTACTTCGCGGTGTCCCGACTCTTCTGCGCAGGCGACTCACGCACCGTCCTCGGTGCACTTGCAGATTGGTCTGGAGAAGGCCGGGCCGAACGGTTGGTCCCCGCGCAGTTGCTCGGACGTCTGATCAGCGACAACCTCCCCTGGTTCGAGACCCACCTGCTCGATCAGACCACGCTCGACCTGTGCGCCCGGCTCGTCGGTGGGGCCCTGCGAAACCGAGCACCAAGTGACGGGCTGCTGACACCGCTGCTGGCGTGGAGCTGGTGCGCCCGATGGGACCCAAAACCCGGTCGTCCTCTCAATGTCCTGCTACGTGCCCTCGCACGAGATCCCCACCCCAGGGTTCAGCGCTTCGTATCCGTCGTCACCCGGCATGGCGGCCGCAGCCCCGCGCCGACCGGCCCCTCCGAGGCGGGTGGCCCGACCGTAGACCGTGCTCATCGTCGCCAAGGAGAAGGCTCATGGCTCTGATCCCGTGGAACAGCGTCTTCGACGTGATCGAACTCCGCATGGCCGACCCCGCTCTCATCGGGTACGTGCGTCTCATGGTGCCCGCGGACAGCGGCCCCGTTCCCATGTCGCCTCATGAACTCCGCGAGGTTGTCGCAGCCGCAGCGGGCGCGGCGCCCCTGCGGGACGTCGTCTGGCGCGAGGCCATCCGCGCTGCACGGACCGACTCCACACCTGAGAGGATCTGGCGATTGCTCGTCGTCTGGCTTGCCCTCCCCAAGGTCCGGCGCGCTGCCTTCCAAGCCAGCCGACGGCTCCGCGCGGACTGCCGAGAGATGGAGGCGGAGCTCCTGGTAGGGCTGCTCGAAGCACTCGAGTCGGCTGATCCGGACCACTCCGATGGTGGCAACCTGCTGATCAAGTACGCCATCGGCAGGATGTGGAGGGCCGCGCGGCAAGGCATTCGAGAGGTGCCACACGCAGACGTGGATCGTGTCGTATCAGCCAGGCGCGCGGCGGCCGACGATGCCATCGATCAGCCGCTCGTCGAAGCCGACTGGCTTCTGAGCATCACTCCTCCGGAACGGCCGGATGGTCTTGCTGCGGAGCTGCGGTTCGTGGTCGACCCCGCGCAAGTCGAAGGTGAACGGCTCGGTGCACTCGCCGAACGACTCAGTCTCCGGGACATCGTGTATAGGGCTCGACGCCCCGTCGTGGGCCCTCGGATCGGAACGTTGGCTCTGCTCTCTGCGGGTGAGGTGCGATGACGCCCCGTGCCAGGAACGCCGCCCTCACATTCTCGGAAGCCTTCGACCTCCCGTTGGCGATCGATCTAGTCACCGCCGCCAGGGCGTTCGGAATCTGCCCCACAACCGCGTACAAGCTGATCCACCTCGACGCCTTTCCGTGCCAGGTCTTGCAGGTGGGGCGCCAGTACCGGATCCCGACCGCATCCCTTCTGCGTGCGCTCGGAATCGAGGAACGACCGGTATATGCAGTCGACCTGGAATCGGGTGCCGACTTCGAGGCCACGTACTCAACCTCATGCGCGTGACTCTGCACACCTCAATGCCCAAGGAGAGACATGACTGTTCTGACCGAGGTCGCCGACGCCCCCCTGCCCGAACAGCCGACCGGCGACCAGCGCTGCTTCGTCATCGGCCCGCTCGGCGACCCGCATGCAGCAATGGGAAGCCCCGAGCGTCGGGCTTACGAAGAATCACTTGAGGTTTACGCCCATGTGATCAGCGCCGCGTGCCACAACGTCGGCATCACCGCCGTGCGTGCCGACGAGATCCCGAGCGCGGGCGAGATCGCGGGACAGATCCTGCGCCACCTCGTCACGGACGAGATCGTCATCGCGGACATCAGCGGGTTCAATCCGAACGTCATGCACGAGCTGGGGTATCGCCACGCCACCCGCAAGTTCACCGTCCAGATCGCAGAGACGGGACAGTTGCCTTTCAACGTCGCAGGCATCCGGACGGTTCGCTTCACCCGTGCTCCCATGGCCCTGATCAAGGCGCGGCAGGAGTTGGAAGGAATCCTGCTGGCGGGGTTGAAAGATGGATTCGGCTCTTCGGCGGTGCCCGGACCGCACTCGCAACCGATCGAGTTGCTCGTGCCACAGCAGCCGACGCCGGAGACAGGTGAAGACAGCCTCGGTCCCCTCGACAAGGTCGCTCTGGCCGAAGAGCAGTTGGACGCCATGCGGGAGGACATGGAGGAGATCTCCGACCTTCTTCAAGCCATCACCGACGTTTCGAATGCCTACGCGCCCAAGATCGAGCGCGCAGCCCAATCCGCCGCCCCCGTGCGCGACCGCATGGCTGTCTTCGCTCGCTACTCCCAGGCAATCGGTCCCACAATGGACCGCCTGGAAGAAGCGACGGGGAACTTCGACAAGCGCATGGTCACCCTGGACGCCGGTATGCAGGTCGCTCTGGCTCAGATCGAGGCGACTGCTCCCGAGGACCGCGACGACGAGTCCCTGCTGTTCCTGGACCAGCTCATCGAACTCGCTGTCGTCGGTAGGGACAGCATGGCGAGTTTCACCACCATGGGGACCATCGCAGAGAACGTCTTCTCGATGACTCGCATCCTGCGCGGTCCAGCCAAGAAGATCTCGTCTGCGGTAAAGCACCTCGAGTCCGCGGTCGGTCTGACCGAAATGTGGGCGCAGAAGGCCCGCGCATTGCGCTGAGTCCTGAGCACGGCACAGCAGCGGCGGCCCGGACTCCGGTTCGGGCCGCCGTCCTGCCACGGATGCACGTCCTGGACTCGTGCGAGATTTACCACTAAAGCGACCTACGGGTGCGGGACAGGTGGTGGAGGACCGGGGCCGTGGTCGCTGTGATCGCGGCTGTCGCGCAGGCTGTGGTCGCGAGGGTCAGCTCCTGCCAGGGGAGGGTCAGGGGGGCGGGGGTGGCGAGGCGGGTCAGGGCCGCGTGGAGGGTCGCGAGGTGGAGGCCTGCGGCGAGGAGGCCCAGGGCGGCGCCGACCGCGACGGGGAGGAGGGACTCGGCCGCGGTCAGACGCAGGAGCTGGAGGCGGGTCGCGCCCGAGCGGCGCAGCAGGGTCAGCTCGCGGGCGCAGGCCGCGGTGGACACCGCCTGGGCGGTCGCGAGGGCGAGGACGGCGTAGAGCAGGGCGATGCCCAGGGTCAGCGCGAGGCCGAGGCGGGTGGTCGCGGTGGTGTGCGGGGCCGTCGCACGGACCCACGCCGGGCCGGTACGGACGTCCGCGCCGGGCACCGCGTGGCGCAGCTGCGCCGAGACCGCCGCCGGGGACGCGCCCGGGGCCAGGCGGATACGGACCAGGGCGGGGGCCGCGCCCGGCGGGGCGTTGTGCGCGGTGACGTAGACGCCGTTGTCGCCCGTGCCCTGCGCCAGGACCGCGGCGATCCGCAGCCGCCGCCTGGTGCCGTCGGCGAGCCATACGGTCACGGTCTCGCCGACCGTGTGCCGCTGCCACTCGGTGGTGACGACGATCGAGCCGTCGTCCAGACCGGCGAGGCTGCCCGCGACGACCGGCAGCCGTACGGTGCCCGGCAGCGTCGCCGGGTCCACCGCCCAGCCCTGCGAGCGGATCAGCGCGACGCCGTCTTCGAGGGTGGTGATCCGCGTGCCGGTCACGGCGGAGGCCGTCCGCACGCCGGGGGTCGTGCGGACGCGGGACAGTTCGGCGGGGGCCAGGCCGCCCGCCGCCGTGAGGACGAGATCGGCGGTCGTGGCGCGGGCGATCTCCGCGGACTTCGCAGCGTTCACCGTCGCCACCGCGCCGGGCAGCGCGCCCGCGAGGGCGACCACCGCCACGACGGGCGCCGCCACCGCGGCCGTACGGCGGGCCGCCGCGGCCGCCTGCGCCCGTACGAGCCGGCCGCGCGCGCCCAGCAGCCGCAGCAACGGCCGTACCAGCGCGGGCGACAAGGCCGCCGCCGCGGCCACCAGCAGCATCGGACGCGCCACGTACGACTTGCGGTGCAGCAGGTCGCCGGGGTCGGTGGCCAGGGAGTACGCGGCCAGGCCGAGAGCCGTCAGCAGCAGCGCGCCCCCCACGAGGGCGCGGCCCCGGGTCAGGGCACGGACCTGCGCGTCCGCCTCCCGCAGCGCCTCCGCCGGGTCGGTGCGGCCCGCACGCCAGGACGCGGCCGCGCTGCCGACGAGAGCGGCGGCGACCGTGGTGGCCGCCGCGACGGGGTACGGCCACAGGTGGCCGCCGTCCGCCGTGAACCACGCCGGGGCGAGGCCGCTGCCGGCCATCCAGCGGGCCAGCACGCCCGCGCCGTACGCCCCGCCGAGCGCGCAGCCCGTCGCGGCGGCCGGGATCGCGAGCAGCAGCTGCTCGGTGAGGACGCGGCGGCGCAACCGGCCCGCGGTCGCGCCCGCGAGCCGCAGCAGGCCGAACTCCCGGCGGCGCGCCGCCACCGCGAGGGCCGACACGGACGACACGGCGAAGACCACGACGAAGCCCGTGACGCCGGTGGCTGTGCCGAGGACGACCTCCACGCCGGTCAGGGCGGTACGGTCCGCTGCCGCGTCCGGGTCGGCGGCGCTTTTGGCTCCGCCGGTGAGCACGGTCGCGCCGGGCGCGCTCGCCTCGACCACGCGGCGGACCGCCGCCGGGTCGGCGTCCACGGCCACCTGGCTTACGGGTGGGGCGAGTTGGGCGGCGCGGGCGTCCGTGAAGAACAGGGCGCGCTCGAAGGGGTGGGCGGCCTCGACGGTGCCGACGACGTGCAACGTGCCGAGGGCGGTGCGGAGGGTGGCGCCGGGCTCGGCCCACCTCCCGCTCGACGCCACCTCGTCCGGGGCGCGCGGGGCCCGGCCCCGGGTGAGGCGGTAGCCGCCGAGCGGGGCGACCGACCACGGGTGGCCGGTGGTGGCGCCTGTCGCTGTTCGTACGGCGAAGGAACGGTCCTCGGTCACGCGGCCGATGTCCGCGAGCGCGCGGAGAAGGGCCGGGGGCAGGGGGCGGGGTTCGGGGAGGGGGGCGGTGCGGGTGCCGTGGGGGGTGGGGACGTGGAGGGTCGCGTCACCCGTGACCACGGTTTTCGCGTGGGCGAATCGGTGGGGGGTGGTGGTCGGGGGGCCGGTGAGGGCGGTGGCGAGGGCTTGGAGGAGGGCGCAGATGAGGGTGGCGGCGGTGAGGAGGGCCACGAGGGTGGCCCAGCGGGTTCGGGATGAGGTCATGAGGGGGTGCCGTTCTGGGTCTCGCGCTTGCCGCGCGGGGGCTGAGTTCTTCGTCTGCCGGTTCGGTGGGGGGTGCTCGCGCAGTTCCTCGCGCCCCTGGTTGTCACCCGGCGGGGCATCGCGCCCCCTGCCGGGGGCTGGGTCAGGGGCCGCCACGGGGCACCTCCTCGGAATGCGCCTTCGCCCTCACCCGTGTCGGTGAGCCACCGACAGCGCATTCCTGCGGGGGCACCCCGCACCGTCCCCCTCCAGGCCGGTTCAGCGGCTGCCTGCCGGTGGGGGCAGATGCGTGCGGGCTCGGGTGCGTGGGAGAGCAACCCGTTTTTCGGGGCCGCGGGTGCGTGGGAGAGCACCCGTTTCTCAGGGGCGCGGGGAACTGCGCGAGCAACCCACCGCCGGGGGAAGATCGCGGCGCCTGCCGCAACAAGCACCCCCCGGGGCGTCGGGAGGTCAGGGCTGGGCGGCCTGGGTTGTTCGGCCCGCCGCCAAGGCGATCGTGTGGGTCACGTAAGGGGCCGCGGTCGTCGGGGAGTGGGTGATCATCACTACCGTGCGGCCCGCCAGGGCGATGTCGCGGAGGAGGGTGAGGACGTGTTCCGCGGCGGTCGCGTCGAGCGCGGCCGTGGGTTCGTCGGCGAAGAGGACGGCGGGGCGGGTGACGAACGCGCGGGCGAGGGCGACGCGTTGTTGCTGGCCGCCGGAGAGGTGGGCGGGGTGGTGGTGGGCGCGGTCGGCGAGGCCGACGGCGGTGAGGGCGTCGTGGACGGCGCCGGGGGCGGGGCGGCGGCCCGCGAGGCGGAGGGGGAGGGCGACGTTCTGAGCGGCGGTGAGTCCGGGGAGCAGGTTGTAGGCCTGGAAGACGAAGCCGATGTGTTCGCGGCGCAGCCGCGTGAGGCGGGCGTCGCGGAGCCGCGTGAGGTCGGTGCCGTCGAGCACGACGCGTCCGGTGGTGGGGCGTTCGAGGCCGGCCGCGCAGTGCAGGAGGGTGGTCTTGCCGGAGCCGGAGGGGCCGGTGACGGCGGTGAAGGTGCCGCGGGCGAAGCGCAGGGACACCTTGTCGAGGGCCGTCACCGTACCGCCGGCGGCGGCCGGGTAGGTGCGGGTGACCTCGTGGAGGGTGAGGACGTCGTCGTTCATGCCGCAAAGCCAACTCGGTGCGGGGCGTGCGGACATCACGGCTGGGGTGAGTTTTGGGGGTATGCCTGGCACTACCGGGGAGGTGGGGCCTGCCCGGTCGCGGGGTGCGGGGGCGCGCTCCTACGGTGGGCGGCATGCGTGACCGTACTGTGTGGCAGGCCCTGGCCAGGGGGCGTTTCCTGGTGTCGGCGTGGCCGTGGCGGGCGGCGGCGTACCTGGCGGCGGGGGTGCCCGCGGGGGCGCTGACGCTGGTGGTGCTGGCGCTGCTGCTGGCTGTCGGCGGGGCGTTGTCGCTCGTGCTGGTGGGCCTGCCGGTGCTGGTGCTCGCGGCGTTCGCGGGGATCCCGGTGGGGGCGGTGGAGCGGCGCCGGCTGCGGCTGGTGGACGCGCGTCCGGCGCCTTCGCCGCACCGGGCGCCTCCCGCGTCGGGACCGGGGAGTTGGGCGTTGGCGCGGGCGCGGGAGGGCGCGACGTGGCGCGAACTCGGGTACGCCGCGCTGTTCGCGCTGGTGCTGTGGCCGCTGGACGCGCTCGTGCTGACCGGCGCGGTGCTCGTCCCGGGCGCGCTGCTGGCGGCGCCGGTGATGCTGGCGGTGAACGGGGGCACGTCGACGAAGGTGCTCAAGTCGTGGACGGTGGAGGGCTGGCCGCCCGCCGTGGGGGTGGCGCTGCTCGGTGTGCTGGGCCTGGCGGCGGGCGGCTACGTGCTGGGTGCGGCGGCGGGGGTGCGGGCGGCGGCGGCCCGCGCGCTGCTCGTACCGGCGGACGCGGGGGCCCGTATCTCCGAACTGACCCGCTCCCGGGTGCGGTTGGTGGACGCCTTCGAGGCGGAACGGCGGCGGATCGAGCGCGATCTGCACGACGGGGCCCAGCAGCGGCTGGTCGCCCTGACGATGACGCTGGGCCTCGCGCGGCTGGACGCGCCGCCGGGGCCGCTGGCCGAGCAGTTGGCGCAGGCCCACGAGCAGGCGGGCGCCGCGCTGGCGGAGTTGCGGGAGCTGATCCACGGCATCCACCCGCGGGTGCTCGCCGACTACGGTCTGGCGGCGGCTCTCACGGACGCCGCCGACCGCTCCCCCGTGCCCGTGGACGTGGCGCTCGATCTGGACGTACGGCTGCCGCCCGCGGTCGAGGCGGCGGCGTACTACGCGGTGTGCGAGGCGCTCGTGAACGTCGCCCGGCACAGTGGCGCGGGCCGCGCGGAACTCACCGGCGGCTGGGCGCGCGGCCTGCTCACCCTCCGGGTGGACGACGACGGGCGCGGCGGGGCCGACCCGGAGCGCGGCAGCGGGCTGGCGGGGCTCGCCGACCGGGTCGCGGTGGTGTCCGGCACACTGGCTCTGACCAGCCCGCCCGGCGGTCCGACCCGACTGCGAGTGGAGATCCCGTGCCGACCGTCCCGACCGGCGGACTGACCGTCGTCGTCGCCGAGGACAGCGTTCTGCTGCGGGACGGCCTGACGGGCCTGCTCACCCGGTTCGGCCACCGGGTGGCGGCGGCCGTCGGCGACGCCCCCGCGCTCGTCGGGGCGGTCGCAGCGCACCGCCCCGACATCGTGCTCACGGACGTGCGGATGCCGCCCGGCTTGCAGGACGAGGGCCTGCGCGCGGCGGTCGCGCTGCGCGCCCAGCACCCGGGCCTGCCCGTGCTGGTGCTCAGCCAGTACGTCCAGCGCGCCTACGCCGTCGATCTGCTGGACTCCGGCGACGGCGGCGGCGTCGGCTACCTACTCAAGGACCGGATCGGCCAGGTCGAGGAGTTCGTGGCGGCCGTCGAGGACGTCGCGGCGGGCGGCACGGTCGTCGACCCCGAGGTCGTACGGCAGTTGCTGCGGCGCCGCCGTGATCCGCTGGAACGCCTCACCCCGCGCGAGCGGGAAGTCCTCGCCCTCATCGCGCAGGGCCACTCCAACCGGGCCGTCGCACGCGAACTCGTCGTCTCCGAGGCGGCGGTGGGCAAGCACATCGGCAGCATCCTGACGAAGCTGGACCTGCCGGTGACGGACGACACCCATCGCAGGGTGCTCGCGGTACTCGCCTTCCTGCGGGCCTAGGGCATGTCCTAGTCCGGCGGCTCGGCGTCCGGTGGGGCCGCCTGACGCCAGGAGTCGAGCAGGATGTCGTGCAGTTCGGCGCGGTCGTCGAGGGCGGCGAGCCGGGCCCGTACCCACGAGGAGTGCGCCTCGTGCGCCGGCACCCAGAACTTGCGCGGCTCGGAGGCGATCAGCTCCGCGCGTTCGGCGCGCGGGCAGCGCACCGCGAAGGACGTCCCGTCGTCCGGCACGGTGACGAACATCCGCCCCGCGACGTGGAAGGTCGGGATGTTCCACAGCTCCTTCTCGGAGGCGAGCGGGAAGGAGAGCGCGATACGGCGGACGTCTTCGGGACCGAGCATTCTCCGCATGCTAACCGGCGGGCCGGTGGCGCGGGACGAGCGCGCGCAGGTCGGCGAAGAAGCGGTCGTGGGCCGCGGCGGCGGCCGGGTCGACCAGGTCCATGCCCTGGATGAAGCCGTGCTCCAGGCCCGGTTCGCACCGGTGGCGTACGGACACGCCCGCTGCGGTGAGGCGTCGGGCGTACGCGTCGCCCTCGTCGCGCAGCGCGTCGTGCTCGGCGGTCACGATCAGGGCGGGCGGCAGCCCGGAGACGTCGGCGGCGTGCAGCGGGCTCGCGGCGGACCGCAGCGCCGGGTCGGGGACGTACGCGGACGCGAAGTACGCGAGCGCGTCGCTGTCCAGCCCGTGGCCGGTGCCCTTCTCGGTGACCGAGGGCAGGGCCAGGGTCAGGTCGGTGTTCGGGCACACCAGCGCCTGGAGGCCGGGCAGCGGCCCGCCCTCGTCCCGCAGCGCCAGGCACGCGGCGGCCGCGAGGAAACCGCCCGCGCTGTCCCCCGCCACGGCGGCGGGCCGCGCCCAGCGCAGCACGGCGAGCGCGTCGTCGAGCGCGGCGGGGTGCGGGTGTTCGGGCGCGAGCCGGTAGTCGACGGCGAGCACGTCCACCGCGCAAGCGCGGGCGATACGGCGGCACGTGCGGTCGTGGGTGTCGAGGTCGCAGAAGACGAAGCCGCCGCCGTGGAGGTAGACGAGCAGCGGGACGCCGTCGCGGGTGGGGGCGTTGGCATCCGGCGCCGAACCGGTCCCGGGGGCGGCGGTGTCGGGGGCCGCGCCCGCCGCGCCTGCCGCGTCCGGCGCCTCCGCCGTGCAGCGGTAGAGGCGCAGCCGCAGGCCGTCCGGCCCCACCAGGTCGCGGACGGCGGGCAGTTCGGGCCCGCGCGGGCGGGTCGCGGCGCGGTCGCGGGCCCCGCGGCGGAGCTGCTCATGGAAGTCGGGGGGCAGCAACGCGTTCAGCGCTCCTCGGTCGTACGGCCCGGGTCGCGGGCATCGCGCCCGGGTACGGCGGGACGGGCCAGGCCGCGGGCAGCGCGCCTGAACGCTGCCGGACCACCCGGATCGCGTACCTCGCGCCCGGGGGCGGCAGCGCGCCCGGGGCCGGGCACGTCGGCGTGCGCCCTCGCGTCGTACCGGCCCCGTACGGACGTGGTGGCGGCGTGCGCTTCCGCCCCGTAGCGCGCCCTCACGCGCGCAGTCCCGTCAGCACGGCCCGTACCAGGCGGTGGACGGCGGCCTTCGTCGGGAGGGCGCGGGCCGCGGTGGTGGCGGCCAGGCAGTAGCGGGCCAGCTCCTCCGCCGGGATGTCGTCGCGCACCTCGCCCGCGAGGGCCGCCTCGGCGACGAGGCCCGTGAGGAAGTCGGCGAGCTGTTGCTCGGCCCCGGCAGTGTGCCCGGCGCGGTGCAGGGCGGCGGAGGGGTCGTGCGGCGGGTGCTCGTACTGGATGTGCGCGTAGGCCTCCAGGACGGCGGCGAGCCGGGCGGCGGCGTCCGGTGCGGCGCCGCCCGCCGCGGTGAGCTGCGCGAGGTGGGCGGCGGCCTGCCGTTCGTGCCAGGCGGCGAGGATCGCCTCGACGTCCGGGAAGTACTTGTAGAGCGTGGCCCGGCCGATCCCGGTGCGCTCGGCGATCAGCGACATCGTCACTCCGGTGACGCCGCGCTCGGCGACCAGCGCGGCCGTGGTGTCGAGCGTCGCGTCCCGGACCGCACTGCGGTGCGCCTCGATCGTCTCGTTCCACAGTTTCGGCACGTCGGCAGTGTAGGCGTCCGGTCGGGCGGGGCCCCGGGCGTCAGGGCAGGTCGATGTCGTGGCCGCCCGCCGCCGTGATCAGCCACCGCAGCGCGTCGCCTCCGCCGTACGGGTGGCCGTCGGTGGTGAAGCGCACGCGGCCGCCGTGCCGCGGGACGTCCCACCAACGCCAGCCGCGGGCTTCGGCGCCGCCGCGCGGGTCGAAGAAGTGGAGCCAGTCCAGCAGCCGCCAGGGCGCGGTGACGTCCGCCGCGCGCTGTTCGCGGCCGAGCACACGCCACCACGCACGCCGCTGCTCGGCCGTGCCCTTGTCCGCGGGGGGAGCGCAGCGCTCGGTGAACCAGTCGGGGAGCAGGTCCGGCCAGGCGTCGTCCGCGGGCCACCGGGCGGGCGGCCCGGCGGTGTGCGGGAGGACGGCCAGCAGGACGTCGCGGATGCGGGCGACGACGTCCGCCGCGTCCGGCGCGCGGAAGGTGGCCTCGACGAGGAGCAGCGGGCTGCGCGCGCCGTCGGGCAGGCCGTGCCGGACGCGCAGGAGTTCGGTCAAGGGGGCGGTGGGCGCGAGGAGTTCGTGCAGGATCTGGCGCTGCCCGTGGTGCAGCCGGGTGGCGGTCTCCGCCAGTTCCAGCAGTTCGGCGGCCTGTTCGGGTGTGGGCTCCAGCGGGACGTGCGGCCCGCCGCGCCGGTGCCAGGTCAGGGGCCGGGCCTGCTGGACGACCCGCACCGCGGCGTCGGCGGCGCTGCGGGCGACCCCGGGGTCGGCGCCCGCGGCGGCCCGCAGCAGCGCGGTCAACCGCCGTACGGGGTCGCGTGCGTCGAGCAGCCGCAGCCCGGCCCGGCGGACGGCCACCCGCGAGGTGTCGGCGAGCAGCGACTCCCCGAGCCCGGGTGGGAGTTGGCCGGTACGGGTGGCGAGCGCGGCAGCGGCCTCGCGGACCACCGAGGCGTAGCGGTCGTGCAGCAGGGGCACGACGTCGCCGACGGGCACGGCGTCCATCGTCCGCACACCGCGCAGGGCCGCGGCCCGCACCCGGTACTGGGGGTGCGCGAGCAGTGCCGCGAGCCGGTCGGCGTCCTCCTTGCGCCCGCACTCGGCGAGCCCGGCGATGGCGCCCGCGGCGGCGGTACCGCTCGCGCGCGAGCCCGGCGGGTCCTCCCCCGGCGGGCGGCCCTGCGCGGGCACCTCCGCCGCCAGTTCGGCGACCGCGGCGCGGTACCACGCCGGGGCGTCCGTACCCGTGCGGCGGGCGGCGTCGCGGGCCGTGGCGCGGACCAGCGACGAGGGGTCGGCGAGGTGGCGCGCGGCCTCCTCCGGGTGGCCCGCGCGGACCATGCCGGTGAGGGCGAAGGCACGGACGTCCCGGTCGACGGTGGCGGTCAACCGGCGCAGCACGTCGAGGCGTTCGGACCAGACCGCCTCGCGGGCGGCGGCGTGCGCGGCGGGCACGCGGCAGCGCCGCTCGGGGTCCTCCGTCGCGAGCGCGGTCAGCCGCTGGAGCGGCAGCCGTCCCGTGGCGACGGCGGTGCGCACGGCGAACGCGCGCACCCGCGGATCCGGTGCGGACATCAGCCCGTCCAGCGCCGCGGCCCCGTGCGCGGCGGTGAGCGCGGATACGGCCTGCTGCCGGACGAAGTCCCCGCGTTCGCGCCGGGCCAGCAGTTCGGCGAGGGGCACGAGGAGCGGCGCGTAGCGCTGCGGATCGGCGTGCAGCAGCACGGCGAGCGCGCCGCGCGCCCGGTCGCGCACCGGGCCGGCCCAGTCGGCGGTGCGCAGGGCCAGGAAGACCGCGAGGGCGGGCGGCACCTGCGGTTCGGCGAGCCGCGCCACGATGCGGCGGACGGCCGCTTCCCTCGTGCGGCCGTTCCGGTCGCAGGAGGCGAGGGCGATCGTGAGCGGACCGGCGTCGTACGCGAGGGGGTTGTGCTCCCTGCTGTACGTGCCGCCGCCCGGGGCGGGACCGCTGCGCAGTGCGCGGTCGAGGAAGAGCACGGCCCGTGGTGTGCCGGCGAAGGCCCGCAGCCCGTGCTCGGCGAGCCCGGCCGCCTCCAGCCCCCGTACGGCGTCCGCGAGCCGCGTCCCCGCGTCGGGCCCGCGCTGCGCGGCCCGCGTGACGGCGTGGTCGAACGCCACGCGGACGTCGTAGGTCTCGGCGGCGGAGGGCGGCGTGGTGGGCATGCCCCCATCGTGCCGCGGCCCGGCCGCCGCCACCTGCCGTTTTCGCGGCGCCCCCGCGCACCGGCCGTCCCTTGCGCGCCGGTGCGGCAGGCGCGGTACGGTGGCGGGAGCGTCGCGTGCCGGTGGCAGACCGTGCCAGGCATGGAGGCGCCGGACCGAAGGAGCCCGGCGATGCTCTCGTCGCACCCTTCGCTTGCGCGTGACTGAGCGCGAGACGACCAGGCTCGTCGCCTGGAGCCACGAACTGCGCGGTGTGCACGGCCGGTTGCGGGAGGCGCTGGCCGTGACCCGCGCGTCGCTCGCCGAGGGCACTCCCGGCGCGGCCGCCACCCGCGAACTGCTGCTGTACTGCCATGGATTCTGCGCCGCCCTCGACGGCCACCACCGGGGCGAGGACCGCACGCTCTTCCCGGCCGTGGCGGAGGCGCACCCCGAACTCCGCCCGGTGCTGCGCGCGTTGGAACAGGACCACACGGTGATCGCCCAGCTGCTCGGCAGCCTCCGCGCCGCCGCCGACCGTTCCGCCCCACCGGCTGAGCTGTCCCGCCACCTCGACGGCGTCGCCGCGATCATGGAGAGCCACTTCCGTTACGAGGAGCGGCAGTTGCTCACGGTGCTGGAGGCGCTCGACCTGCCGGCCGACCCCGCCGAGGTGCTGGGTCCCCTGTGACGGGGCCGCGGGGCCGACGCCCCGCGGCGCAGCGCCGGTTTCAGCTGAAGACGACCGAGCGGAGCTTGAGCCGGTCGCTCGCGCGGCCTCCCGGGCGAAGGCTGTAGTAGTCGCCGTCGCAGTCCGGGCCGGTGAACATCGTGACGGTGCTGCCGGTGAAGTTCTGCGGGGCGAAGGCCGGTTCGGTGGTGGCGGGGTCGGCCACCTCGGGCAGTGTGAGGCAGACGCGGCTGTCGGGGTCGAGCAGCACGCCCGCGGCACGGTTGCCGAAGTCGTCGTACGTGTAGCGGAATTCGCCCTGGGCGGCGTGCGCCGCGGACGTCGGCAGCGCGACGGCCAGGGCGAGGGAGGCGGCAGCGGCGGCGGCGGCCTGGCGCATACGAATCGACATGCGACACCTTCTGTGGTGAAACGGTGGATATCAGCGCACACACCATAGAAGCCGCACCGGTTGGCGAAACGTTCCCTTCGGGCGCCGCGCCGCGGACGCGTACCGGGATCCGGCCCGTCCGCCGCACGCGCGGCCCTCAGCCCAGCCCTTCCTTCGCCGCCCACGCCGTGACCGCCGACGCGATCTCCGCCGGGCGGTCCTCCGCCGCGTGGTGGCCCGCCTCGCCGCACGGGACCGTGGTCAGGGCGGCGATGTTGGCCGCGCACCAGGCCGCCGTCCGCTCGGTGACCGCGAGGGTCGGGGAGCCGGTGAAGGTCAGCAGCAGCTTGGGGACGTCGTGGGAGGAGGCGAGCCAGGGGCCGTAGGCGGCGATGCGGGCGACGGTGTCCGCGGGCTCGCCGTCGATGGGCATCTGCCGGGCCCAGGCCAGCAGGGGGCGCCGGTCGGCCTCGGCCGGGTAGGGGGCGAGGAAGAGGTCGAGCTCGGGCTCGGTGAGGGGGGTCAGGACGCCGCGGGTGAGCGCGGTGCGGACGAGCTGGTTGTCGCCCGCGACCATGGCCTCGCCGACGCCCGGGGTGCGCAGCGTGCGGGTGCGCTCGACGGCCTGCGGGGTGAGGTCCGCGCTCGTGAGGGGGCGCGGGAAGGTCTCGAAGAAGGCGATGCCCGCGACGCGTTCGGGGTGCCGGGCGGCCCGGTCGAAGGCGAGGACGCCGCCCCAGTCGTGGCCGACGAGCACGACCTTCTCCAGGCCGAGCGCGTCGAACCAGGCGTCGAGGTAGCGGGCGTGGTCGGCGAGGGAGTACGGGATGTCGGGCTTGCCGGAGCCGCCCATGCCGATGAGGTCGGGGGTGAGGACGCGGTGCCCGGCGAGGCCGGGGACGACCTTGCGCCAGGAGTGCGCGTTGCCGGGGTTGCCGTGCAGCAGGACGTAGGGGATGCCGGGCGCGGTGGGGTCGGACTCCGCGTAGTGCAGGGTCGAGTCGAGGACGGTGACGGTGGGCATGTGGCGCCTTCCCGGGGTCGGAGCGAACCGTTGGTGCGGCGAACGTTTATGACACGAACGAACGTACATCGTTAGTCCGCCTAACGCAACGGCGTACACTTCCTCCCATGACCGAGGCCACCCCTGACGACCGCCGCACCCCCACCCGGCTGCGGACGCTGCCCAGCCGGCTGCTCGGCCTCGCCGGGATGTGGAGCGACCGCCGGGTCGCCGACGGGCTCGCGGCGATCGGCGCGCACAAGTGGCACTACGCGGTGCTCGCCGCCCTCCACGAGTACGGCCCCGCGAGCCAGGCGCAGCTCAGCGACCGCTCGGGCATCCACCGCTCCGACATGGTCGCCGCGATCAACGAACTCGCCGCCGAGGAGTACGTGGCCCGCGCCCCCGACCCCTCCGACCGGCGCCGCAACGTCATCACGCTCACCCCGCGCGGCCGCCGCCGCCTCGCCCGCATCGACACCCTGCTGACCGACCTCCAGGACGACGTCCTCGCCCCCCTGACCCCCGCCGAACGCACCGAACTGACCCGCCTGCTCGCCCTGCTGGTCGCCCACCACGACGACGCGATGTGACCTGGGCGGAAGCGGAATCGCGGCGTACGGTCGTGGCGAGGACTCCGCAGGGGGTGGGGAGGGAGCGGGCGTGATATCGGAACCGGAGCTGACGGGCGGGGTGGAGGGCGAGCCGGCCGAGGTCATCGGGGGTGGGGAGGACGCGCCGCGGTCGGGGGCGGCGGGGCGGCGGGTGTGGGTGTGGGGGGTGTGCGGGGCGCTGGTGGCGTCCGCGCTGTGGGGGGTGGGGATACGGGTGTGGCAGGCGCGGCACGACGGGCGGCCGGATCTGCACGGTTACGCGCTCGGGGAGAGCCCCTGCACGGGCGGGACGATGCAGCCGCTGCTCACGGCGCTGGGGGCGACGGAGAGCGCGGTCGTCACGCCCACGGACGCGCATCTGGGCAAGGCGGTGGACACCGCGCGCTGCACGATGGAGCTGTACGCGCCGGACGGCTCCGGGGGTGTGGATCTCTTCCAGCTCGCGGTCACCGTCGATCTGCACAAGCGCACCGATCCGCGCGGGGAGTTCGAGGACCTGGCGGGCGTCGACCCGCGGACGCTCGCGCCCGGAAGGGACGTGCACCGGGTGCCCGGACTCGGCGACGAGGCGGTGGCGCAGGCGCTGGACGCCAGCGAGGAGATACAGGTCCTGCACGGCGGCGCGGTGTTCACCCTGACGCTCACCGGGTACGCGGGCGGGGCGGTCTCGGAGGACACGCGCGGCGCGCTGCACGGCGGGCCGCGGACGGCCGCCTCGGACGTCGGGCAGTTCGAGCCCGCGCTCGTCGGGGCGATGCGCAATGTCATGAAAGGCCAGCAGAAGTCCGCTCGTTGACCCGTAGCGGCGGAATCCTCCCTTCCGGAGCCCCGCCGTGGGACCGTCCTGCCCTCGTCCGAGTCAGCGCAGAATCTTGCGCAAGAAAGTTACTTTCTATCAATGCTGAGCACGGATATTGCGGTGCGGTATCCGCGACATTACGGTGCCCCTTGCGTCGACGCTCCATCCCCCACCGGTGCAGATCGGGATCTGTGCCCGAAAGGAGCACCTGATGTTCCGCATGTCCCCCCTCCCCCCACGTCGCAGAAGGCAGGGCCCGCCGGGCGGCGGCAGCGCGGGCGGCCCGCGGCTGCGCCGGGCGGTCGCGGTCGCCGGCAGCACCGCACTGCTGACCAGCGGCGGGCTGCTCGCCCTCGGCAGCGCGCCCGCCTACGCCGCCGGCGCGACCGGCGGCAGCGGTGCGAGCCTGCCCTACGTCGAGGTCCAGGCGGAGAGTTCCGCCACCAACGGCACGGTGATCGGCCCCAGTTGGGCCGCGGGCCAGCTCGCGGACGAGGCCTCGTACCGCAAGGCCGTGACGCTCTCGGGCAGCGGCAAGTACGTCACCTTCACCACGCCGGTCGCGACCAACTCGATCGACTTCCGCTACAGCATCCCGGACACCTCGGGCGGCTCCGTCTACACCGCGCCGCTCTCCTTCGCGATCAACGGTGCCGCGCAGCCGGACTTCACCCTCACCAACGCCTACAGCTGGTACTACGGCAGCTACCCGTTCACCAACTCGCCGGGCAGCAATCCTCACCACTTCTACGACGAGGTCCACCGGCTGCTGCCGCAGACGTACCAGGCGGGTACGACCTTCACCCTCCAGGTGCCCTCCGGCGGCACCGCGACGACGATCGACTTCGCGGACTTCGAGCAGGTCGGCGCCGCGCTCGCGCAGCCGTCCGGCTCGGTGTCGGTGACGAGCAAGGGCGCGGACGCGACGGGCGCCGCGGACTCCACCGCGGCCTTCAACGCGGCCATCGCGGCAGCCGGTTCGGGCGGCACGGTGTGGATCCCGCCGGGCACCTTCAAGATCCCCGGGCACATCATCGTCAACAACGTGACGGTGGCCGGCGCGGGCATGTGGTACTCGACGGTGACGGGCGCCGCGCCCGGCTTCTACGGCGGCTACCAGCCCAACCCGAGCGCCAACGTCCACCTCAAGGACTTCGCGATCTTCGGCGACGTCCAGGAGCGCAACGACGGCGACCAGGTCAACGGCATCGGCGGCGCGCTCAGCAACTCCACCGTCGACCGGGTGTGGATCGACCACATGAAGGTCGGCGCCTGGATGGACGGGCCGATGGACAAGCTGACCTTCAGCGCCATGCGGATCCGGGACACCACCGCGGACGGCATCAACTTCCACGGTGGCGTGACCAATTCGACGGTCACCAACAGCGACATCCGCAACACCGGTGACGACGGCATCGCCACCTGGGCGGACTCCGCGCTCGGCGCCGACGCCAACGACACGATCTCCAACAACACCGTCTCGACGCAGATCCTCGCCAACGGCATCGCGATCTACGGCGGCCACGACAACACGGTGAGCGGCAACCTGGTGCAGGACACCGGTCTGGCGCAGGGCGGCGGCATCCACGTCGGCCAGCGCTTCACCTCCACACCGGTCGGCACCACCAACATCACCAACAACACGATCGTGCGGGCCGGCAGCCTCGACCCGAACTGGCAGTTCGGCGTGGGCGCGCTGTGGTTCGACGGCTCGCAGGGCGCCATCACCGGGCCGATCAACGTCAGCAACGCGCTGATCCAGCAGAGCCCGTACGAGGCCGTGCAGTGGGTCGAGGGCACCGTCTCCGGGGTGAACCTCAGCAACGTCACCATCGCCGGCACCGGCACCTTCGCGCTCCAGGAGCAGACCGGCGGCGCCGCGAAGTTCACCAACGTCACCGCGACCGGCGTGGGCGCGTCCAGCCCCGTCTACTCGTGCGAGGGCGGCAACTTCGCCGTCACCGACGGCGGCGGCAACTCCGGCATCTCCGGCACCCCCTTCTGCGGCGGCTTCCCCGCGCCGAACTTCCCGCCCTACCCGGTGACCGGTGTGACGGCGTCCCCGGGCGCCCTCAACTTCGGCTCGGTGGCGACGGGTTCGACCTCGGCCGCGCAGACCGTGACCGTCTCCAACCCGACCGGCTCGGCGGCCTCCGTCAGCGCGCTGTCCGCCTCCGGCGACTTCGCGCAGACCAACACGTGCGGCAGCTCCGTCCCGGCGAACGGCTCGTGCACCGTCAGCGTCACCTTCAAGCCGACGGCGACGGGGACGCGCAGCGGCACCCTCACGGTGACCGCGGGCGGCAACACCAGCACGGTGGCGCTGTCGGGCACCGGCACCGCGCCCGGCCCGGTGCTGAACACCAACCCGGCGAGCCTGTCCTTCCCGGCCACGGTCGTCGGCTCCACCGCGGCCTCCCAGACGGTGACGGTCACCAACTCCGGCACCACCGCGGCGACCGTCTCCTCGGTCGCGGCCACCGGTGACTTCACCCAGACCAACACCTGCTCCTCGCTCGCGGTGGGCGCGTCCTGCACCGTGACGGTCGCCTTCAAGCCCACCACGGGCGGCACCCGCAACGGCACGCTCACGCTCACCGGCAACGCCAACAACAGCCCCACCACGGTGGCGCTGAGCGGCGCGGGCATCGACAGCAGCACCGACATCGCGGCCGGCCGCCCGGCCACCGCCAGCTCCGTCAACGGCACCTTCGCGGCGGGCAACGTCACCGACGCGGACGCCTCCACCTACTGGGAGAGCGCCAACGGCGCCTTCCCGCAGTGGGTGCAGGTCGACCTCGGCCAGGCCACGAGCATCGGCAAGGTCACGCTGAAGCTGCCGCCGTCCACCGCGTGGGCGACCCGCAGCGAGACGCTGTCCGTGCAGGGCTCCACCGACGGTTCGAGCTTCAGCACGCTGTCGGCCTCCGCGGCGCGCACGTTCGACCCGAGCGCGAACAACAACACGGTGGACATCACCTTCCCC